>NZ_JBHUOR010000014.1:0-25464 GCF_042686175.1 Kurthia populi
GTAATTCCCAATTTATACATAAAAATAGAGAAGGTGATGTCAAATTCGACATCACCTTCTCTATTAAAGGCTGGAATTTTCACTTATGTCCCAGCCTCTTTTTTCACGCTTCAGTTTTTTTAATTTTCTGACTACAGTCGGTTGGCTAACTCCTAGCAACGCAGCCATTTCATACGTAGTAGTCGCTTTTTCTTGTGCCTTTTCAAATAATTTGCGCTCAATCGCTTGAATCGCTTCGTTCAAATTAAGCGATTCACATTCTTCTAAATGCAGAGAGGATGGTAGCTCTTGCATGATTTCTATTGGTAGCTGATTGGGCATTATCACAAGACTATCTGTCGTTAACACAAGGCGCTCGAGTGCATTGGCTAATTCTCGTGTATTTCCCGGCCATTCATAATTTAAAAAAGCTTGAAAAGTAAGTGGGTGTAGCTTTTTTAATGTATCGTATTTTTTATTCATTTCATCTAAATAATAATGGATAAGTGCGGTAATATCTTCTGGACGTTTTCGTAATGGGGGAATGTCTACTGAAATGACATTTAGCCGATAATATAAATCTAAACGAAATTTTCCTTCATCCACCATTTTTCGTAAATCACGATTTGTGGCTGTCACTAATCGGAAATCTACATTGCTTTCTTTTTGGCTTCCAATTGCTTTAAATTTTTTTTCTTGTAATACTTTTAGCATTTTTACTTGCATTGTTAGTGGCATTTCCCCAATTTCATCTAAAAATAGCGTCCCTTGATGAGCTTGTTGAATTAACCCCATTTTCCCATTCTTACTAGCACCTGTAAAAGAACCAGACTCATACCCAAACATTTCTGATTCAAATAAAGTTTCAGGAATGGTACTACAGTTCACTTCAATGAAAGGCCCTTTAGCACGATTGCTCTGGTCATGAAGATAACGGGCAAGCATACTTTTTCCCACACCTGATTCTCCTAGCATTAAAACAGCTGCGTCTGTATGAGCGACACGGTTTAGTATCGCTAACACGTTGTCAAAGGATTTACTACGATATGTAATTTGGGCCTTTGATTGCAGCGAAGACATTTCAGCTTGTACGCTTTCGAGTTTTCGTTGTAATTTATCATAATTTTCATGCAAGTTTAAGATATTCATTTGGTCTTGCGTATAACAAATAACGTATAACAAAGTGCCATCTTCATTAAAAATTGGATAGGCGGTTGTCATTAAAAAACGGTTTGTTTTTGTTTCTTGCATGACTTGCGCTTTGCGTTGGGTTTGAATAACGAATGAAATAACAGAAGGCTTTAAAATTTGCTGTTCTTCTAATTCATAAACCGTTTTCCCAACAATAGCCGACATATTGTCTATGCCATAAAGATGCCAATGCTCTTCATTCGTGAAAAGAACAACTCCATACTGATCTGTAATGGTAATATTATTATTCGATGTCTCAATAATTGATTGTAATAATAAATGTAAATCGATTAGTTTCGTCATAATTTCACCTCTATTCATTATAGGCTATATTTCCAAAAAACAACAAAAAGAACGCGTACTTTTACTCTCTATTAAAAAACATGCCCCCTATATAGAGGTCATGCTTTTATTTTTTGCAAGGAAATTGCTTTAGGATCGGGTGCTGGCTGCTCGTGATAATGGAAATAGGCAAGCATTAGCTCAAGCTTTCGACAGCAGTAGTTTCGCTCAATTGTAAAGACATTCAGCCAAATTGTCGCAAATAACGTCGTCGACAAAAAGGCAAAGGCCGCGCCTATTGGTAGATGGACATCACTTAGCTTCATATATGCCGCAAGCGCAACGGTAATGGTCGTTAAAAAAATCGCAAAAGGCTGAAAAATACGATTGTACTGCCAATCAATGCTGACCTTTTCCTTTAAAAATGCGACTTCCTTATCCTCAAACTGGCGTAGTAGCGGATAATTATCTTGCTCATCCTTTTTTACGACATCGTATAATTTACGAATGGACATGTCTTTTAGCTCATGTAATGTAGGTTTATTCTCACTCATTTCAACACTCCTTTTATTACAATTATTAGAAAATTGATAATTTTATGTAAATTATATTTGTTTTTTATTAAAAAATCAAATGATACCTAAAACATTAAGAAAAGGGCCTTATGTTATAATCAACTGTAAAAAGAACGGAGAAACGTATGAAAACTATCAAGTTACAACAAACTTTTTTTAAATCGTCTAGAGCCCATAATTTCTCTGGTTCACCTGCATTTGTTAGTAGTGTAGTAGAGCGTACGATTCCTGGCGCTATTTTTTGCGTGAAGCAAAGCTATGTGATTCGCACGGATTCCGGACTTTATTTCGTGACAGGGCCTGTTGAAGAGGAACTATACGCCTTTTTACAGCGCTGTATGACGGGCGAGGGACGTTTTACGCTATTTGTGACAGATACGAGTTGGCAACAACGACTAGATGCGGCTCCGCTTCGTAAAATACCACGCTATGCCTATTCACTTGATACAGCGGTCTATCAAGCATTACCTCGCTTGCACACTGCATATCCTATACAGCGCATTGATGCCAAAACCATTATGATGTCAACGGAATTCCCACAAGTCTATTACGAAGAATATTGGGGAAGCGTGTCACAGTTTTTAGCACATGGCAGTGGCTTTTGTATGATGGACGAGGAACAAATCGTTGGGGAGGCAACTGCCATTTTTCAGTCCACTACAGCGGCGGAGGTCGATATTTTCACGCACCCTGATTACCGCGGCAAAGGCATTGCCAAGCAACTAGCGATGGCTTTTATCGATCATTGCTTAGCGCAGAACATCACGCCTCACTGGGACTGTGATGTAAGGAATACCGCCTCGATTGTCTTAGCGGAGAAAATCGGGTTTACGGCGAGAAAGCCTTACGCAATTTATGTAAGGAAGTAGAAACTGTCCAATAAATGGGCAGTTTTTTTGTGTGCAGAATTATTCTTAAAACATTTTACGTATATTTCAAACAAATAGTGTATACTTTTTCCTTATTCATTCGTTTAATTAGCAGAAAGGAGAGAGATGCGTGGACAAAATTGCGAATGAGCAGCTAATTCAGGTGATGAATGACGTTTATTATTATCTGGTGAAAATTGGCGCAAATCCAGAACAGGCAAGGGATATTGTACAGGATGCAATTTACAAATCGATGGTGCATCTAGTGGCGATTGATACGAATAAGTATAAAGCATGGGTATTTAAAACCGCTATCCATCTTTTTTATGACCAGTGTCGACGTTCAAAAAAATTTGAGCAAGTTGAATTGGATGATGCCTTAAAATCATCTAATGCGCTCATAGAAGAGCAGCTCATCAAAAAAGAACAGGCGACACAAGTACAACGGGTGCTAGCGCAATTACCCTATTTACATAAGCAACTCTTATTATGTAAATATGATTTAGGCTGGTCATATCAACAAATTTCTGCCTATTTTGATATACATACTAACACGGTTAAAACTTATTTAGCGCGAGCAAGAGCAAATTTCAAACAGCTTTATGAACAAGGGGGCTATGAACAATGACAGATCCATTTAATGAAAAAGAACTGACAAAAACATTAAAAAAAGCAAAACAGCGCACTTTATTAAAAATGACAGTAGTGGCACTGCTAATTAGCGTGGCGGTAATAGCAGCTAGCTTTTACGGTCATCGTTATTGGATGGGAAAAATACAAACAGAGGTCATGCATGAGAAAGTGAATGAGCAAGCTTTTATGAGCTCAGCTAATACCTTTACAACGAATGTGAGCGAGACACAGGGATTTTTAAAAGGCACGATGACGCAGCAAGTATATAAAATTATTGAGGATACAATAATTCCATGGGATACCCAAACAATTCATTATACAAATAAAGGATTCGAATCAACGACCTTTACAAGCACGACAATTTCAGTAGATGATACAACAGAGATTCATATTCCAGATGGTCAACGCATCATGCAGTTTTATGTGCCACAATATCAATACAAAACCTATGAAAATGATTTAGCTAATATGAAGCAATATCCTGATGATAAATATATAGAGATGGCGATTTCATTTGAGGATAGCTTTCCATTTGAACATGTACAGAAAATGCTTCCGAAAGAACTTCATGTGACCTGGTATTGGGTGAATGATTTTGACTCAAAAAAACAAAAGCGTGATATGCCAGAATTAGATGGCGATTTATACGGATTCTCTGCACCTAATAAAAATACTACTGTTTTAGCCCAAAAACTGTTAACGAGTGAAGAAGGAATCAATACACCAGAACGATTCTTAGAAGCACTTAAAACATATTCTAAAGAAGACTATGAACTACTAAAAAAACGGCAGCACAAGAAATTTATTGCTGGGGTTGTCGTAACCGGTACGAAAAAAGATTTAGCTATTTTAAAAAATCAATCTTATATTAAATCGTCAAGTATAGGTGCAGTAGTTGATAAAAATTAGCTTTATCATTTCTTAAGATTTCTACTAGCCATTTCTTCATTTTTCTTCTTTACACTGACAATAGTAAAGGAGACTGACATACATGAAAAAACGGCTGAAATCCCTGATATGACAAGCTTTTCAGTCTCAAGGGATAATCGCGGTGGAAAAATAATCACAAATAATTTAAATTAATTTTAAAAAAGTGGTTTATCTTTATTTTATCGGGGAACAGTACAACTAATAATGATGCAATCCCATACCACGCTATACAAGCAACACGAACAAGTAAGGCGTCGTATCGAGAATGTGTTATGTCTCGATCGTAGACACATGTTGCGGGACTTAACCAAGCCGTTAACATTGTGTAAGTAAATAAAGTTATTTAAGCAACATCACGTAACAAAAATAGAAGTTTCAATTGATTGCATCATTAGGTGCTACACGGACTGGCGTTTTTGAGCCAGTCCTTTTATTTATTCAAAAAAGCGAATGGACGTTCGAATCCATTCGCTTTTTTTGATATAATAAATGTATGCAACAGCGCCTCTTAGAAAGGAGGCGGTTTATGTCGGCGGTTCTTTTGTATGTTTTTTCGACGCTTATTCTACCGATTACACTACTAGCTGCGCGTAGTTTCTGTAAAAACTATTGCTACAGCAAAGAGTGGACGGACAGTAAGGGCGTCAAACATTTTCGCGGCTATAATTGTCAGCCAAAAGAAAAAGACCCTAATCATGAAGATTAAGGCCCATCCGAAGTTAAACACGTAAGCTGCTGTAACAGCTAATGTGTACGCTCTCACACAATTCAACTACTTGAGAGGTCCGACACTGAGAGCTGTAACTCATCAGTGACGTCTGTTGCAAAGGCGGTGTTCGCGCACCGTCTTTTTGTATGGCTTCATTATAGCATATTTTTCAGTCTTGTTACCGTAACTTGTTTTGGAAATAAGGAATTTTTAATAAAAACGCACATAACGGAATGGCTACTATGAGTCCAATCACATTTTGTACAATATCACCAGGAATCGATGCCAGCGGCGCTACCCAGTTATTATACAGAATCCCTTCGCCGACATAGTACACCGCAATCATCACTGGCATTGAAATCACCGCAGCCATAATATTAAGCCCCATATGATTTCCTTTATGACCCTTCGCCCATGCAATCTTCCCGACAATATAGCCCTGTAAGCCACGTGCTACAAAGGTAATTGGTGCCCACAATAGCCAGCCACCTACCATATCAAAGAGCGCCATACCAATCGCTCCAGCGTATGCCCCTTTTTTCGGTCCAAATAGGATCGATGTAATAAATAGCATTGCTGTCCCCATATGCACAAGCCCACCATTTGCTTTAATTGGCAATTTAATATTTAGTAGCATTGTACAAACAAATACAAGCGCAATAAGCACCGCTGTCATAACCAGCTCTAATGTTCGTTTATGTGTTTCGGAATATCCATTTACATTTTGCATATTCATCTTCCTCACTCATTGTTAATTTACAGATTATTCTGAAGCAAAACTGACATAAAGAAAAGTACCAATTTATTAAAAAATGATAGGGTCAGTTTAGTTAGTAGATATGATAGAATGAAGAAAATTAAACTAAAGAGATGGGTTGAACGATAATGAAAAAAGTAGCGGTTATTCAGGACATGTCCTCTTTTGGGAAATGCTCGCTTACTGCAGCTATTCCAGTGCTTTCTGTCATGGGCGTACAGGCTTGTCCGCTTCCGACAGCTATTTTAACAGCACAAACAGCATATGATAGCTATTATTGTAAGGACTTAACAGCTGAGATGCCCCACTTTATCGAAGAGTGGGGGAAAATGAATGAAACCTTTGATGGCATTCATACCGGCTTTGTGACAGGGGAGCAACAGATTGACCACATTATGCAGTTTTTAGCGCGGTTTCAAACGACAGATACAACGGTGCTCGTCGATCCTGTCATGGGCGACATGGGAGATTTGTATAAGATGTATACGAGCCATTTACTAGAACGAATGCGCGCGCTAGTGAAACAGGCAACGATTATTACGCCAAACATTACAGAATGCTGCTTATTAACCGGCATTCCGTATGAGAAATTACATAGTTATCACGAAGAAGAAAGCTTTATGCAGGCGGTAGAGGAAGCGGGACAGGTGCTCCATGCACAAACAGGCGCCCAGGTTATTATTACGGGTGTAACATCATCCTATACAGAGAAGCCTTCGATTAGCAATGTCGTCATCGATGCCAAGCAGAGCTTTTATCATAAACAGCCATTTAACGGCCAAAGCTACTCCGGAACAGGCGATTTATTCGCATCTGTCGTCATAGGTGGGCTATTACGCGGCCAAAGCCTAGAAGAAACAATCAAACTAGCAGAGCAATTTTTAACAGCTGCTATTGAAACCACCGCTAAACAAACAAGCCTGACAAAAGCAGGTGTTTATTTTGAACAGCATTTAGGCATGCTATTGTAGAGAAAAGAATCGCTTTGGCGGTTCTTTTTTTATGGTGGAAAACGGTAAAATGAGGGTATTTAGGGAAGGAAAGGTGGCGAATTTATCATGATTGTTCAAAAACAACAATTCCAATTAGCGTATACATTTGAAGATGGGCAAGAAATTCCTTTAACATTAGGCTATGAAACATATGGTACGTTAAACGAAGCGCGCGATAATGCGATTTACATTGCACATTATTTTAGTGCGAGTAGCCATGCAGCGGGGAAATACCATGCGGATGATGCAGCGCCTGGTTATTGGGATGCACTGATTGGCCCTGGGAAGGTAATTGATACCGAGCGATTTTTTGTGGTGAGTATCGATAATGTGTGTAATGTCGCACCTTATCTCCCAAGTGTTGTGACGACCGGTCCTACATCGATTAATCCAAAAACAAATCAACCATATGGCTTGGATTTCCCTGTATTTACGTATCGCGACATGGCAAAGATTGCTCATCAATTTTTAAGTGAACAGCTTGGCATTTCTCAGCTTTATTTAGCGATGGGGGCTTCTGCAGGAGGGTTTCAAATATTAGAGCTCGGCTGTGAGTTTCCAACATTTGCGAAGCGGATTACCGGCGTCATTACCAATGCACAAAATCCGACATGGACTTCATTGACTGTCTTACAGCCGGCGATGCGTGTTTTAGAGCTAGATGCGAATTGGCCAACCAAAGACGCGAAGGAAGGCTTACAGCTAGCCGTACAAATGATGAATACGGGCGCTTTCACTTCTACGTTCTACGAAAAAACATATCCACGCATTCAGGATGATGAGGCAACCTATACAGATTTGAAAATACCAGCTACCTATGAAGTAGCGCTTTCGCAAACAATTAAACAAAATCTACCGGTACTTGATCCAACACATTGGTATTATACATGTAAAGCGACCATGCTACAGGATTTGGCCCGCCAGCGAGGTTCGTTACAGGAAGCAGCTGCGCGATTTGAAGCTGATGTACTACTCATTTCATGTGATGATGATTTACTGCAGCCCTCATCCTACAATGCTGAATTTATTACGCTGTTGAAGAATGCCCATAAAACAGCAGACCATTTTCATTATCAAAGCACTTATGGGCATATGGCAGGGATTTTAGATATCAAGCCTTATGAAAATCGATTAAAAGAATTTTTACAATAGACAAGGAACACGGAGAAATCCGTGTTTTTTTATTTTAATATCAGTATAGGACTTTTGTCTATTTAAAAAATAATTTAATTTATATCAAAAGTTTAAAATAATTGTAATAATATGTTTTTTATATTACGATTTTAACTATGTTTATTAATTATTTGATTTTTCAGATAGTTATAAGCGATTTTAATATTATGATGGGGGTTATTACATGAAAAAAGGCGTATCAATTGCCGTAGCTACAGTTCTAACACTTAATTTAACGACTTTACCAATCCTTGGTTATGCAACCGAATCGGAGACAAAAAACAGTGTACGTGCGAACACTGAAAATACCACCGCTTCTGTACAACCATTTTCTTTAAAGAATAGCGCATATTTAGCAGACTATGAGGCACTTTTTAAAATTGATTCTTCTCATATACAATCCATCAAAAACAATGGTGGCATTTATCATAAATCATTGCTAGATTATGCGATTGATGGTGATACAACCACGCACTGGGAAACAGGAAAGCCGAACAGTGATACATTTACGAATGAGGTCATATTTACATTTAATGATACGGAAGAGCTAAATCGAATTATTTACACCCCTCGCCCAGGTGGTAAAGGGTTTGCACAGCAATTCGAAATTTATACTTCTACTTCCGAAGCAGAAGATGATTTTACACGCGTAACTGTAGGCGAATATACTAGTTCGACGAATGATACGATTGAAATTCAATTTGCAAATACAGAATTTAAACGTTTAAAATTCGTTTTTAAAAAGGCCAATGCAAATTGGGCAGCCGCAGGGGAATTTTCCTTTTACAAACAAGACCAAATAGCTGAAGAGATGAACAGCCTTTTCTCAAATAATCTAATGGCAGAAGTAAGCACAACCTATAATTCACCTGCTAAAATTGAGGAGCTAGAAAAGCAAATTGCAAAGCACCCGCTTTCTGAAGAATACAAATCACAAATTTCCTTAGCGAAAAAAATTGTCAATGGGGAGTTGCAAACAGAGGGACGCATTATCACAGCTGAACAGCGTGGAAATATGGCGAGTTATGCACAGCAAACATTAAAAATGCCCTATGGCTCAAATTCGCAGCCTACAGGAATTGCTGCTCTAGTTGGGGAGGAATTAACCGTCTATGTAGAGGCAGATAGCACACAGCCACTACCACAACTCATGTTTACCCAGCAGGAGGGAAGCTGGAATGCGTGGAATCGAACGGTTAATTTAAAGCCAGGAAAAAATGTCTTTACTGTACCCGCAATTTATACGGGGAATGTGACACAAGGTGGCGCTGTCTATATTATCAATCCTTATACAGCTGAACAGCAGAAAAAAGCGCCGGTTTTACGTTTTGAAGGTGGGGAGCGTTTCCCTTTATTTAAAAAAGGAGATGATGTTGCGGTATTTAAAAGCTTTTTAGAAACCTATCAGCAACGACTAGCGAAAGATGTTGAAGCCCACCCGGAGGTAAAGGACCGTCAATTAATTGATGTGACTGAAATTATGAGTGATCGCATCTTATTTACAGGTACCGCTTCAGAAGCATATAAGCAATTTATTACTAATGATGTCAATCCGCAAACGACCGTTAGTGGATATGATAGATGGATTAAGAAACTATTTGATTTTACGGGTTTTGACAGTAGTAAGACAGTGCATACACCAGGAAAAATTCGTGAAAATATTCGATTAATGCAGCCCTATGGTGCGATGTATGCAGCAGGGAATCATACCGGTATACAGCGTAGCACCGTCCCATTTTTATTTAGTGGGGATTTCAGTAAAACGTATCCGGGCTGGGGCTTAACCCATGAAATTGGGCATCGAATGGCGGTTGGCATGCGAGAGTACGGAGAAGTGACAAATAATATGGTCTCGATGGCAATGTCAGTAGAGTATAATGCGCTCGATAATCGAATTCCATATGAAACGATTTACAAGCATGTTATTAAAGAAAACCAAAAATCGATGACGGCACAAGGATTATCCGAACGCTTAGGTGCTTTTTGGCAGCTAGAATTAGCTCATCCAGGTTACTGGGCTGAACTGAATAAACTTTACCGTGAACAGCCTGTTTCCTTACCAGAGGGTGATTACTCAAAGCAGCAATATTTAATTCAATATTCTTCACAGGTACTAGAACAGGACTTAAGCAGCTACTTTGCGCGACATGGCTTCACTGTAGGTGATGATACGAAAGAGAAAACGAGTATTTATGAGGCGCCGACAAAGATTTGGTATTTAAATAATAGTGTGATTTCTTATAAAGGACATGGCTTTACCGAGGACGCGCAGCCACAAGTTGATTTAACGCATGCAGCAACTAAAAATACGATTTCACTAGAGATGGACCCAGACAATCAAGAGCATGTACTTGGTTATGAAATTTACCGAGATGGTAAGCTTTTAGCATTCACTGCAACGAATAGCTTCACCGAGGAAATCACAGAAGATGCGACCTATCAAGTTGTTGCATACGATAAAAAGCTAAAGGCTTTAGAAGCTGTAGAAGTCCATACTACGCAGCCTGAATTGTCAATTGAACATCACGTAACCATTCCTGTAAATAGTGCATTTACGCCAAGTGATTACGTGACGGCTAAAAATAGCGCAGGTGATACTATTACTGACAAGGTTTCTATTACATCCAATGTCGATACAAAAGTTCCTGGTGACTATACGGTGACCTTTGAACTACCCCCACTTAGCCGTTCTTCGAACGTTGCTTGAAGTGGGAGATTCCTACGAACAGTGCTTGCTTGTTTCCAGTTGCTCGAAACAGCGGCTTCACTTTTTTTAGTAGGCTATCCCCGTCGTTCCTACGGTTGTTGCTTTAAAAGTCTTAACCCTTCGATTAAGATATTCTTACTTGCATTAATATCTCGGTCTAGTGTCGTACCACAAGATGAACAAGTCCACACACGAATAGCTAATGGTTTCTTGCCATCTCGATGACCGCAAGTATGACAAATTTGGCTCGATGGGAAGAATCTGTCGATTTCAACAATTTTTCTACCGAACCATTTCGCCTTATACATCAGTTTTTGCACAAAAGAGGACCATGACACATCACGAATCGCTTTCGCTAACTTATGATTTTTCAACATGCCTTTTGTGTTTAAGTCTTCAAGACAGATGACGTCATAGTGACGAATCAATGCCGTTGACAGTTTATTCAAAAAATCTTCACGTTGAAACGCGACACGCTCACGCAAACGAGCCACTTTACGACGTTGCTTTTGGTAGTTCATGCACTCACGTAGGTTACGACCCTCTTTTTTTGCTTGCTCGTAGCGACGTGACAATTTGCGCTGCTCACGTTTTAACTTCTGCTCCATTTTGGCTGTAAAGCGTTGGTTATCCACTTTACGTCCATCGGACAGAATCGCAAAATCGGTGATACCTAAATCAATTCCTACAGCTTCATTTGTTTGAGGCAATGGCTTAAAGTCTGGTACTTCGCATAGGACAGACACGTAAAACGTACCACTCGCATTGTATTTAATCGTTGCTTTTAGAATACGACCTTCAATATCACGCGACTTCGCAAATTTTACGAGTCCTAATTTTGGTAGCTTCATTTGATTACCGACAATCGCAATATTGTTATTCGTATTCTTCGTAGTATAACTTTGAACTGGATTCTTTTTACTTTTAAAGCGAGGATAGTTATTTTGCTTTTGAAAGAAACGTTGAAAAGCGTCTATTAAATTTTCATAAGAGGCTTGTAATGCCACACTATCTACGTTGCGTAGCCATGCCGTATCCTCTTGTTTTTTCAGCTTTGTGAGCATTTTGGACATAATGGAACGATTCAACCCTTTTCCTTCTTCTTCATAAGAAGTCTTCCATAACTCAAGAAAATGGTTGTAAACAAAACGACAATGCCCATGGGTTTGATGTATGAACGCTTGTTGATCTTTATTTGGGTAGATACGGAATTTATACGCTTGATATGGCATGACAGACACCTCCTTTTTTCGAATAGTATAATAGGAACGGATGTTCTTTTCAACAAATTAGTACTGGCAGAATCATTGGGTTCGCATTCATCCCCTCCCTACTCACTACGTTCCTTAAGGGAGGGGGATTGTGCGAAGAAATGATAAAATAGAGCAGGAGGGTCAGCAAAAAACGAAGAAAATGCGTGTTGTTGTTGCCAATCAGGTGACCTATACCTCAGATATTGACCCTGTATCAGCTACCATTGCATGGGGCGGCTTTCAGCGAGATAAATCGCCATCAGGCAAAGCTATTCATTTACTTCGTCAGGGTGTCGATACCACATACAAAAAAGGGCTTGGGACACATGCTCGCTCAACAGTCATTTATGATTTGAGTAACAGTGACTATGATTACTTTGAAAGCTATATTGGTATTGATCAGGAGATGCAGAATAATACCTCCTCGTCTGCTCGTTTTGAAGTATCTGTGGACGGCAAGCAGGTGTATGGCAGTAACACCTTTTATTCTACTACTTCAAGCGGCTTCGTAAGTGTTTCATTGAAGGGCGCAAAGGAGCTGAAGCTTGTCACAACGGATTCTGGCATTAATGGAAATGCGGCAGATCATACGGTATGGGCTGACGCGAAGTTTGTAAAACGATAGTGTTTGTTAGAAATGCTTTATTAAAAATCGTCAAAAGCTCAACTAGCGTCTTTTGACTACGACATAATTTTAAATATGTGCCAAACAAAGCCTAAAGACGCAGGGAATATAAGCATTTGCATAACTATTTTGTATTTAAAAGCTGAACTAGCATAATTTAATATGAATGTAAGCGATAGTTATTAACTTTAAGCATAGAAAAAGGCTTGTTTTTGCCTGAAATGAGGCAAAAACAGCCTTTTTTGTTTCTCCGAGGGATCATTTTTGTCGAGCTTTAAGCGTGGATCTGGGCATTTGCTAGCGCGATTCTAGAAAACAGCAAGATGCTTGATTAATTTTCATTTTTCTATGTTGAAAACGACCTTTACAGTCCCGAAAATGACGAAAAAGGGGCGAAATCTGGGCTCAAAGGGGTACTTTTTAAGTTATTTTTATGCTATATGATACCAAGCATGCACAACTATCCTGCAAAGAAATGATAATGATTTACGAAAACCTCCTACTCGAATAGATACTTGTTAAATGAACAGGCTTATTCTCATAGTGTTGACACATATTTATTGATATGTCGTAGCCAAAACACGCTTTCTAAGGTGATGCGCGATTTCTGACGATAGGATTGGTGAGCTACCATATGAAAAAAATCGGTGTTAATTTTTTGGGTATAGAGAGAAGAGGAATTTGATAGACTAAGCTCATCAAGAAATGAAAGAAGGATGCATATGATTTCACAACCAGCGTTGATTGACGAATATTATCAAATGCTACTTGAAAAAAATTCACACTACGAGGGCATCTTTTTTGTTGGGGTCAGGACAACAGGTGTTTTTTGTCGACCGACCTGTCCAGCGAAAAAGCCTAAAAAAGAAAACTGTGAATTTTTCAAAACAGCGCAAGAGGCAGCGCTTGCCTCGTACCGCCCCTGTAAACGATGTCAGCCGCTTCATACACCGACTACATTATCAGCAGACGTACGAAAATTAGTGGAAGCCATCGAAGCAGATCCTGAGAGAAAATGGCGTGACCGAGATTTTGAGGAATTATCCATCAGTGCCAATACAGCACGTAGGCAATTTCAAAAAACATTTGGCATGACGTTTTTAGAATATGCACGTGCGCGAAGACTTAGGATTGCCTTCAATCATATACGTAATGGCAAGCCCCTAATTGAGACACAGCTTGATAGCGGCTTTGAATCTAGCAATGGGTTTCGTGATGCCTTTACACGAATTATGGGAAATGTACCGCGCAGTAGTGGCGACATTCGCTTATTAACTACCACTTGGATTGAAACAAAACTTGGACCTATGATGGCCATTGCAGATGACGAGGCCCTTTATTTGCTCGAGTTTGTCGATCGTCGAGGGCTGGAAAATGAAATCCTTACTATACGTAAAAAATTAAATGTAGCGATTGTGCCTGGGACAAATAAGCTCCTACAGCAGTTAACTACGGAATTAGCTGCCTATTTTGAAGGAACCTCTATGACTTTTCAGACACCCCTTTCAACTGAAATTGGCACACCCTTTCAAAAGGTAGTTTGGGAACAACTCCGCCAAATTCCAGTCGGTGAAACGAGAAGTTACAAGGAGCTCGCCATCCAATTAGGTAAACCAACAGCTGCCCGTGCAGTTGCACAAGCAAATGGTGCCAATCAAATCGCACTGCTTATCCCGTGCCACCGCGTTATTAATACAGATGGGCAGTTCGGTGGCTATGGAGGGGGACTGCAGCGAAAGGCTTGGTTGTTGGAGCTAGAAGGTCAATAAAAAAGGAAGTGCTTCTTCATGCGAGCACTTCCTTTTTATTATTTTAAATAATCTAACGTAGCGTGGCCTAATACCTTAGCTGCAATAGCTAATGCTCGCTCATCAATATCAAATTTAGGGTGATGATGTGGATAAACCTCGGACCATTCAGGATTTTTAGCACCTGTGAAGAAGAAATTGCCTGGTACGTGTTCAAGATAGTAAGCAAAATCTTCTCCGCCCATTTGTGGTTCACATACTAACCCTTGAAGCTCAGGCATTTTTTCGACGGTCTGCATAATATGATTCGTTTCAGCAGGATGGTTCACGACTGCTGGATAGCCTCGCACATATTCATACGTATAGCTCGCTTTCATGTAAGCACACGTCGCCTGTAATAACGACTCAATTTCTTTTTCAATTAAATCGCGTTCTTCTGCATTAAACGTACGAACAGTCCCTTTTAAATACACCTGGTCTGCAATTACATTAAACGGATTCAATGCTTCAATATGACCAATTGATATAACCGCTGGGTGGAGGGGATTAATTCGTCTTGAAACGATTTGCTGTAAATTCAAGATAAACTGAGAAGCGATTAAAATGGAATCCTTCGTATCACTTGGATTAGAGCCATGTCCGCCTTTACCTTGAATGGTAATATAAATCGCATCCGCAGCTGCCATTAGTGGCCCGGGTGCCGTATAAATCGTCCCTAGCTCTAGTGGCGCCCATAAGTGTGTGCCGAAGATGACATCTACCCCCTCTAAGCACCCATCCTCAATCATCGCAATCGCGCCTCCCGGGGCAAGCTCTTCGGCATGTTGATGAATAAATACAATCGTTCCTGCAAGCTCATGCTGTAGCGCATTTAATGCTTTTGCGACAATAAGGAGCGTAGCGGTATGGCCGTCATGCCCACACGCATGCATGCGCCCATTAATTGTTGATTGAAAAGAGAGCCCTGTTTCTTCCGTAATAGCCAGCGCATCAAAATCAGCTCGTAGCGCAACAGTTTTTCCAGGCTTATGTCCCTTTAATGTTGCGACAACACCGTTACCACCCACATGCTCACGTACGTCATGTCCTAAAGCACGATGAAAGGCAGCGATTGTCTTAGGTGTTTCTACTTCCTCATACGAAAGCTCCGGGTTTGCATGGAAATGACGACGAAGCGCAATCATTTCTTCCTCATACGTATCAATTAATGTACTAAATTTCTCCTGTTGAATAATCGACATGGAAACATCTCCTTATTTTAAATGAATAAAATCACCAGGTCCTAGCGGTAAATCGAATAAGAACCAAATGGCAAATAGAATGACCCAACCAATCGCAAAGACAATAGAGTAGGGAAGTAGCGCGGAAATTAATGTCCCAATGCCAATATTCTTGTCGTAGCGTCTTGCGAAAGCTAAAAGAATGGCGAAATAAGCTAGCATAGGTGTGATCGGATTGGTGATAGAATCCCCCACACGATAGGCAGCCTGTGTAACGGCTGGTGAATAGCCTAAGTACATAAACATCGGTACAAAAATTGGAGCTAATAATGCCCATTTTGCAGAAGCGCTGGCAATTAGTAAGTTGACAAAGGCACAAATTATAATAAAGCCAATAATCATCGGAAGGCCGGTAAAGTTTAATGCTTGTAATAGCTCAGCGCCTTTAATTGCCATAATCGAACCAATATTACTCCAGTTAAAGTAGGCAATCATTTGCGAGGCCACAAACGCTAATACGATAAACGGGGCCATATCTGCAATTGATTTAAAAATTTTCTCTGCAACATCTTTATCTGATTTCACTTCTTTTGACGCAATACCATAAGCAAGTGCTGGTAAAAGGAAGAAGAAGAGCATGATTGGCACAATACCTGTCATAAATGGTGAGTTTAAGAAGCTACCTGTTTCCGGATCTCTTAAAAGACCATTAGAAGGAATGACCATAAATGCAATAACGACACAATAAATAATTGTGACAATGGTTGCCCATTTTAAGCCTTTTTTCTCCAGTGCAGTTAATGGTTCTAATTTGTCTACAGCGCCCTCAAATTTACCGAAACGCGGTTCTGTAAACTTTTTCGTAACCCAAGTACCACAAATTACTAAAACGAATGTGGATGCGATAAGGAAGTAATAGTTCATTGTGGCACGACCTGTATAGTCTGCATCTGCGATATGTGCCGCAGATTCGGTAATCCCTAGTAGTAAAACATCGAGAGAGCTAATCAATAAGTTAGCGCTAAAGCCGCCTGCTACTGCTGCATATGTAACGATAAGACCAGCAATTGGATTACGCCCGATGCTCATAAAGATAAGCGCTGCAATCGGTGGTAAGATAATAAATGCTGCATCGGCTGCTAGATTACCGACTAGACCTGTTAAAATAAGCACAGGGACGATTAATTTCTCAGGTGCGGCCATAACCGTTTTTTTCATCATAGCGGAAATAAGACCTGTTTGTTCCGCTAAACCAATGCCAATCATCGAAACGACTACCATACCAAGTGGAGGGAAACCTGTAAAATTATTCAGCATTTCTGTTACAATCAAGATTAAGCCATCTTGACTTAATAAATTGACAACGGTAATCGTTTCTTCTGTGCCAGGCTTTACGGCAGATAAACCAATTGTAGACAGTAACCATGATAAAATTAGGACAAGTCCAGCCATAATGACAAAGAGTGTAATCGGATCTGGTAACTTGTTTCCTGCTCGCTCAATTAAATCTAAAAAGCGGGTGATAAACGATGACTTTTGTGTGTCTGCATTATTCATGTTCTTCATCTCCTTTAAAATGAACTAGACGTTTCAACGTTTGAATATTCTGTCTTTTTTAATTAAAAGACACAAGTTGAATAGGTCTTTTATAAAATGAAACCATATAATGATAAAATAGGCAATAGCTATTTTAAACGAAAAGAGGCTCTATCATGTATAAAATAAACGTTTTTACAGCAGAATTATCTTTGTCATGGATTAAAGAATTAGATGCTATCAAGCCGAATAATTATGAGTTAGTCTATTTTACATACAAGCATTTTGATGATTTAAAAATGCTGTTGGATACGCATTTATCTGAAGGGGCTGGGGCGTTGTTTAGCGGACAAATTCCCTATTTCTTTGCACAAACGCAGTTTAAGCAACTTAAAATTCCGATTGCCTATTTTGATATTTCGGAGCGGGATTTTTACCGTGTTTTAACGGAATTATTTTATAAGCATCAAATATCGTTATCTGAACTGGCGATTGATTTTTGCTATGAGGAAAATGACTATTTAGGGATTCATGAATGGTCAGCGGATGAAGCACCGTATTTATTTAGTCAGACAATCAATTCCTATTCCACACAAAAAATTATTGACCAACTAGCGCAGTGGCATAAGCAATTACATTCAAGGCAGGACGTAAAGCTTAGTTTGACACGCGTTGCAGAGATTCCGGCGATGCTCGAGGTAGATCAAATCCCGTATTTACTTGTACATCCGTCAAAGCATGCGATTAAAACGACGTTTAAAAAATTTATGTATCAATTGGAGCTACAACGATTTCGTCGCAACCAATTAGTAGTGGCACACATTCATATTCCTGTTGATAAAATGAATGTGGATGCGCTGGAGTACCGGCAAATCGCTTTATACAAAGCGATTTTAGATTTAAAGGAACAGGATGAGACGATTTTGGTTCACCGAGAAGCGGCATCGATTGTGTTATTAACTACCTATGAGGCCTTTATGAAACGCACGCATGATAAAACAAAGTGTGAGCTTGTAGGCTATTTGCATAAAACCTTGTCATTTCCTGTGAAGGTGGGCTGGGGTGTTGGTGAGGATGTATTAGAGAGTCGTGAATTTGCACAAAGAGCTGCACAACTTTGTTCATCTAAAGAAACCCAAGGCTGGATTATCGAACAGCATCATAAACAAGGACCATTATTACCAGATGTAGTAATTACTTTTGATGAGCAGGAGCAAGATTTTTTAAGAGAACTTAGTGAGCAGTATGCATTTCCACTAATTCAACTGCAAAAAATAGATGCGGTAGTTAAAGAGCTTAAAAATCCAATTTTAAATGGGGATTTATTAAGTGAAAAATTAAATATTACGGTCCGTTCAGCGAACCGTATTTTACAGCATTTACAAGAGAAAGGACTTGCGGCAGAGCTACCAACGATTACAACAAGCTCTAGAGGACGCCCGAAAAAGTTTTACGAAATTCAATTTCCAAAGCACTAACACATATTTACTACGACAATTTAAAATAAGCAAACGCAAACTATTTATTAGACCCTCTTTTTGCGTCAATAAATCAGGTTAAATATAAAACTTTAGTAAACCTTTCTATTTTATATAAGTTAACTAGGTTAATTTAAGATAACTTTTATAATTAAATAGAATAAAATAATTTATTTTAATAAATTATTGCTTATACCGATAAGACACCATTACGCGAATTTGCAAAAAAGATATTTCATAGAGGATTCTATTTACTGAGAGAGGTTCTAAATAAATGCGGATGATACGTGGTTTGTTCGTGGACATAATAAATGGGCTTCCATTAGTGGTGTAATTAATTTAATAATCAAACGTCTAACTAAATTCAGCGGTCATAAGACAGTTATGACCGCTGAATTTGTTGAAGGTGCGCTGTAGAGATTTCAAAAGGCGTTTGTTGCTTCGTTGTATAAACCAATGAACTTATACAAGTAAATCAGCATTTTTTTGAAAGTATGATGTACCAGAAATAAAAAGTGAAGTCACTTAATCGACTTCACTTTTTTAATGTTTTATGATTAAAATTATCCCTACTAATCTAAGTTTTGTGCTGCCAATAGAACGGCCTTATCACTATCTTGCTTCATAGATTAGTTTCCTATTTAAGATTTATTTTAAATATTGCTCTTTATATTGTTCTAATGAGGAAAGCCATACACTATTAATCTCTTCATTCGTTACAGCTATAACAGTCATTTTTGATGTCAACTGAAAAATGGGTTCAAAACATTCTAGTAAATCAAAATCTTTTGCAGAGAAATCGGAACACAGCCAGTAAACTTTTTCATAAATATTCGGGACTTCGGTTCCATCACTTCGCTCAATTTGATAATCTTGCTCTTCTTTATTTTCATAAAGATACAAAAGAAAAAGATATAACCATTTGTACTTTAATTCATAAACATCTTTTTGTTGATTCATTATTCCATTCGGGATTAATTCTAATAAATATGTTTGTATTTCCATCGAATCTTTTTCGGATGCAATAGCAATACTAGCAATTGTATCTGAAACGCCATCTTCATTTTCTAATTCATCAATGGCTTTTTCAATAGCTACAGCAGAATCTATATATTCACCTAACAACCCAAAATAAATATCACGCCATTTCAACTCAATATGACGATGTAAAAATTGATAAGGAATCTTTATATTCATCGAATTCTCCGGAACAAGAGAATTTTTCACATTATTCACCTCTAGTATATTCTATTTTTTATTGCTACTCCCCTAGCTATCGCTTAAATAATAATCTCTTCTTACGAAATTTTAATATCCTTCACGATCTAAAACATTTGCTTTCTTTAATATAGCCATTTCCTGTAAAAATTTTTCGTTTTGATCATACGTATAAGCAGTTCCAATTTCCGCATGGATTATCACATCAAGTGAAAACTACATTTTGAAGCATTTGCTAAACTTTTTATCATCATTAATCCGTTGTCTAAAATTTCTTTTCCAATACTCACTAACTTCTAGAGTCGAATTTTCACTAATAATTCTTAGGATTTTAGGGAAATCTGGATGATACTCTAGTTTTTCATTTTCTACTAAATGCAATCCTTTAATGAAATATTCACTAGCTACATTTTTTTCACCAAGTTTATTATAAATCATACCTACATTAATCAATAAACTAGAAATTTCTCTTTTATCATCCAATTTATAAAGGTTTGATAAAATTGAATGTATCGCTTTTTTCTTCATCATGAAAAGTTCAAAAAATAATGCTTTATACACTATCAAATTGTATTTATCCATTTTTATATCGTCCTTATCAAATAAATTTTCCCCTAACCCAATTTCCCTTTCAGTTAATCCATCTATTTTCCAACTATTTTTTATTACTTTTGTTTGTCCTTCCTCTGGCCAAAATATAACTGAATAACTTTTGTTTATTTTCGGTTGTTTTTTTGGAGAATATTCTATTTCACTATCATAATCACAAAAGCCATATCGGAAGTTTGTTAAATTGCTCAAATTGATAACCCACGTAATTATTTTTTTCTCTATTGTATCGATTACTAAATCATTTAGTCTACTTTCATCTAAATGCAGCACATAGCCATAAAAATTTTTTTCTCGTTGAATACTAATGCTCATCGGAATTTCTTGAAAATCATCAAAATTTGCAATGTACCCCATTATTTCTCCATAATAATTTTTTGTTAATATTGTAAAGTCTATATCTTTAGTTTTTTTTCAATCCATTTTTCTCCATCTTTATCTAAAGAGATTTTCCATTCAACAATAATCAGTCCCATTTTCTTTAAAAAAGATACGACAATTTGAAGTTCTTTCGCTATACTTTTTTCATTTTCATATACTAAACCTACATTTATCATAGTTATCATCCTTGTAGTTAAGACTTTGCCTTACTTTATTCTGAATCCATGAATTCTTCTGGAGTAAGCTTCCAACCTGATATGAAATTTCTTTTTCAAATTTAGTTGCTTGTTTTTTATTATAGTTCTCTTTGAATCCAAAATCTTTTCTGTGCGATTTTTTTGCACAGCCTTCGTACTAAATTTAGGAGTCAGGCAAAGTAAAGTTTTTTATAAATCTTTTTATTGTTATTCCAGGCCCATTCGCTGGATTGTAGTAGCTTGCTTGTAAATAGTAGTTCTTCGTTATTATAGAAGTATGCATGTGTTGTGTCACCAATTGTTTTCGTTAAACGTAAACCATTTTCGGTACATTTACTAATTAGACATCATTACTCAATTTCGTAAAAAGAGTTGTTTCGATGATTGATAGCGAATATAATAGCAAAAATAGTATCAAGAGGCGTGTGAGCATGAAGATTATTATTGATGATTTAACGAATGAGCAGTCTCAGGGGTTGATTGGGCTGCATTTAGCGGATATGGCTGGAAATTCTCCTCCTGAAAGTATGCATGCGCTATCGGTTGATGGCTTAAAGCAAGCGGATATGACGTTTTATAGTGCCTGGGAGGGTTCTGAGATTATGGGTTGTGGTGCTTTAAAGGAATTGTCGCAAACGGAGGCGGAGTTGAAATCGATGCGCACGGTAGAGAAACATTTAAGAAAAGGTGTTGCCGCAGCCATTTTACAGCGTATTATTGATGATGCGATAGAGAGAGGCTTTACAACATTATCTTTAGAAACAGGTTCAATGGACGCATTTAAGCCGGCTCATCGCTTATATGAACGTTTTGGCTTTATCGCCTGCGGTCCTTTTAGTCAGTATAAGGAAGATCCCAATAGTGTATTTATGACAAAAGAATTAACATGTAGGGTGTAAAGAAGCGAGAAGTTCTTATGGATTTCTCGCTTTTTCTTAGTTTCTTTTTACGCTATGATTAAAGAAAGGAGGTTACAACATATGGCGTTTTATGACGATTTAGATGTACAGCATATTCATACAAAGCTTTCTCATTTATCGACGCAAGAAGTCGAATTATTAGTGAAGGCCTATTATGAGGAAATGATGCCAGTTGTTAATTTAATTGCTTATTATGCACTAGATGTACAGCCCAATACGTTAACGCAGTATTTTCCAGATGCCTTTGTACATGAGCACTGCGAGCTATGTGGTCATACACCTTTATTATTACCTCTACAAAATCGCTCTCAAATTCGACGTATGAATGAAATCGATACGATGCGTTACTGCCCTATTTGTGAGCATCACGATAAAATGCAATGTCACTGTGACGCATGTTTAAAAGAGCAACAAATGCGCTACCAAATGTTTCAATTAACAGAGGATGAGCTGAATGAAAAAGAACAGACGCAAATTGCAGCATTTTTAACTGAGCTTTCCCATACTTCTAATGAGATTCAGTTAACGCGTGCTGAACGATTTTATGTAACAGGGCTGCTGCAACTGGCTTATGATAAAGAAAAACAACAGATTATGCCCCTTTGCAACTATTCAGAAGAATTCACGCCAAGCAAGGTGCTGACAACGCGTATTTTAAAGGACTTAGTAGACAGAAGAATTTTACTGCCATGCTTAGAAAATAGTCTGTCTACAGCTTTTCACTGCGAGGATATAAACTTTTTGCGGACATTGCATGACCCGAACTATTGGAGCGGAAAGTGGACTGTAGCTGAACAAGAAGCGGCCTATACACATTTTGAAAAGCTAAGAAACAAGCCGCCTATTATTCATTATGAAGAAGCGGCCTTTCGTTTAAATATGGCATCAGAAGAAATCGACGACCTTTTTATCGCTCGAACAGAAGGACGTATGTTTTACCAGCGTATGTGGAAGGAATTAGCGATGGCTCATGGTGAATTTTATGCAGCTTATTGCAAATTGCCTACTCCCCTACAAAAAATTGATGATGCATTAGACAAGCATTCCATTAGCGAAGTTTATACGTTTATCCAACGAGGCTTTACGTCCTCAAATATTGAAAAAAGTGCGCGTATTAAACCACTTAGCCGTTTAGAGAATCTTCTTTTTACGCAAATGATGGGCATTGGAGAAGATGGCTTTTTCACACGCCCTACGTTTATTTAATACAAATTATTTCCCATTAAAAAAACACGGATTTCTCCGTGTTTTTTTTTAGACAGATGGTGGTCGATTCACAACTAATACATTATCTGCCTGTTGTTTTTCTAAGTAATCAATAAGATCCACACCATAAATCCCTTCCGCATAATCCATCTCTGATTCATAAATTGGTATAAGCTGATTAGTGACAATAAAGAATCTTTCATTCGATGCAGCAGAAACATCATTTTCTATTGGAGGTCTGGCTAAAAGATGCGTCATGTTTGTATACTCAGAAAGAATTGCCGCTATTTCCCCTTCTACCGGAAATGTTGTATAAACATCTAGTTTCAATGAATTTTTCCGAACGTGATACCCTAGTTCTGCCATTAGACGGAGTGGCCAATTTTTTTCAGGAAGTGTCCATTCCTCTTCAGAAGCGACCCAATTAAGTGGTAGTTTCATCATCATCTCCACTACTTTAGTCGAATAAGTAGTGGACTCTTTTGTGGACACATTATCGCTGACACCGAGCGTGCAAACAACATAATACGGATGTTTCTTTGTTGGATAAATGATATTTCCACTAATTGGAATGGAAGGATTACTTTCTACGGTTAAGTGCGTAAATTGAAACGCAATCGGTCCATACTCTGTTTCAAATCGTTGGCGTATTGTTTCCGAATTAGACAGTTTTTTAGGTTTTTTAATTGATTTAGATGGTCCCTCACTTGCGGGCATATCCACAACCGCAGGACGTTGAAAATCAATCACTTCCTGTACTTGTGCCACAGCTAGTTTTTCCTGTAACGCTTCATTTCCATTTACTTCTGCATACTGCCATTCGGCTTTGTATACCGGCACCAGTTCATCGATGCGAATCTCTTTCCCTTCTATAGGCAGACGTTGAATGTCCGAATCAGTAGGAGCCGAAATCAACATACCGCTTAAATGGGTTTCGATGTCATAGACGGTAGCTAAACCGTCGTTATTAGAGACGATGTCCCCTCGCTCAGGTTGGGTTTTTTCAGCATGTGGGATATTTGCTAATTTAATCAACCAATTAATCGGCCATTTTTTATCTTTATCTGACCAGTCTGCCTCGCCGTCAAGCCAATCTGCGGGTACTTTCATCATATTTTCCACATATAACAGGTTATACCCAACCGCGCGGTCACTCATACCTGTTGTAAATAAAACATAATACGGATGGGCGGCTGATGGGGCAATAATATGCGCCTGAATCGGTACCTCAGAAGGGAAATTTTGATAATAGGTTGTTTGAATCGGACCATACACCTCTTCAAACGCCGCACGAATTACCGCATGACTGGATGGTTCTTCGTACTCTTCCTCTTCTTCTTCATCCTCATAGTCCTCGTCCTCATCATCGTATTCTTCTTTAGGCGTTGTACGCGGCACATGGGCGGCGGGTAAGGTCGCATTATGGGCCTGAATGAGCGCTAGAATTTCTGTTTGATTTTGTTCT
Organism: Kurthia populi; assembly: GCF_042686175.1. Lineage (NCBI taxonomy): Bacteria > Bacillati > Bacillota > Bacilli > Caryophanales > Caryophanaceae > Kurthia > Kurthia populi. The sequence goes on from NZ_JBHUOR010000014.1 coordinate 24,654, forward strand.
TTCGCCATCAGCGTGGCATCTTTTCGTTCAAAATAGCGAATTGTTGTGTCCGCGCCATGTTCAATTAATAATTGCGCCATCTCTTTACTTCCCGCCAAAATAGCCCCGAATAATGGGTCTTGGTGAGGATGTTTTGGGTTTTCAAAATAAATCTTGGCACCTAATTGAAACATTTCTTTAAACAAATCCACATGCCCTTCTGATATTGCATTTCTTATCGGTGTATGGCCATAATTTTTATCTTCTATATTAATATCCATCCCCATTTCTATGAGCCATTTCACGATAGCTGATTGATTATACTCAGCTGCTAAATGTAAAACCGTTCCAACCGGTGTATAGACATGAAAGATATCTTCATTTTGATTGTATAGTTGTTGTAATGTTGCTAGGTCTCCATTTGTAATCGCTTTATTTACTTTTAAGATTAAATTTTCTTCCGTCGTATTTTCTTGCATATTTTCCCCTCCAATTATACTTCTTTTGCTATTTTTTCTTGTTCATATAGCGTCTCTATGATTGCTTCTCTTGTAAGTTCATTTTTATCTGCTTTTTTTAACGCTATCACAACAGCCTCTAAATTAGAATCCGTATGCTATCTTAGATTTGGGGCAATAACCATATTATATATAAGCTAAGTATAGGGTCTATATTATTTTGTTTTAAAATAGCTAGCTTGTCCTTCTTGTACCAATTCTTGTTGAAATTTATAAATGTCAACTAATCTATGTACATAAACGCTTACTTAAAGGTGCACAAAATCACGCATCATCAGATGCTAAATGGTCTTTTAAACGATATGAATCTCCAA
>NZ_JBHUOR010000140.1:0-79743 GCF_042686175.1 Kurthia populi
AATTAAGGCAAAATTAAAAATGAGCCCGGTACAATACCGAACTCATTTTATACAAGCTGCTTAAACAAAATAACCGTGTCTAACAATTAGGGGTCACTTCAAAATCGCTTTATGCTTTTTCATATCCTTTAGTGTTACTATAATATCGTTATAGCCTGTGAAAAATGGAATGCGCTCAACTTTTGGTTTCGGCTTATCCTTTAAGAAAAAAAATAAGGGCAATGAAAACAGTAAAAATAAGAGCGCGGTCGGAATAAATGTATCCACATTACTCCATTTAATCGAGATTGGATAGACGAGTAGCCCAATGAGGGTCCCGACACCGCCAAGTGCGACACCATAACCAGAAATAAGCGGGATTTCTTTATCATTCCCAAGGTCCGGTAGCATCGAGTCATAAAATACGAGGCTTGAATTATAAAAGAATTTAGCGAAAACATACGCAAGGACAACGAGCGCAAGACTCATCGGTACACCAAAAAGGGTACTATCAAAGCTTATCTTACCAAAGACGCCCATTAAAATCGTAAAGCCAACCGAAAATAGTGTGAAATACATCGTATAGCGTTTTTTTAATCCTGTCCGGTCAACGAGTACCCCGTAAAGCGGCGAGCAAATCACGAGTAAAATACTCGCCACCGCATTGGCGTATGAAATAAAAGTACTTGCCACCTGCTGCTTTACTTCGTCTGTGCCGAGTGTGTCATTCATATAAAATGGGAAGAAAATCGTATTAATATTCGATGAAAAAATCGTATTGGCTAAATCAAAGAGCGCCCATGCTACAATGGGCATCGATAAATAAAGCTGCATCGCTTTGCGCGGTTCTTGCTGTTGCATACTATGTCACTCCTTTCTTGGCCTAAAAAGAGGTTGCCCAAGCGGACAACCTCTTTACTTTAAACATGAACATGACGTAACTGATTTAAAAATGCTTGAATCATCGCATTGCCTTCCTCTGTACCAATCGATTCAGGGTGATACTGCATACCATAAACCGGATAGTCGCGGTGACGCAGTGCCATAATTTCATAATCGTCCGAAGCGGTTGCTGTTGCAATAAGCTCTTCTGGCATCGTTTTCGGGTCGATGACTAATGAATGATAGCGCATTACTTGTGGCGTTTCGGATGCATTCGCAAATAAATCATCGCGTGAATGAATCGTTAGCGTCGAAAACTTGCCGTGCATAATGCGCTCGGCACGGACAATTTTAGCCCCAAATGCTTGCCCGATTGACTGGTGACCGAGGCAAATGCCAAGAATCGGAAATTCCTTATACAATGAGCGAATGACTTCAAGTGTAATGCCCGCTTCGTCTGGTGTCCCTGGACCGGGTGATAAAATAATGGCTTCTGGCTGCATTGTCCGAATCGCTTCAATGGTTACTTTATCGTTTCGTACAACGACTACCTCACGCCCAAGTGCCGCTACTTGCTGGTATAAGTTATACGTAAATGAGTCGTAATTATCGATTAATAAAATCATACGTCCTGCACCTCCAATAATGCTTTTGCTTTGTTGATGGTCTCTTCGTATTCATTTATGGGAATCGAATTATAAACAACCCCAGCCCCTGCTTGAACATGGGCTTTGCCCTTTGTCACAACCATTGTACGAATCGCGAGTGCCATATCTAAATCACCCGATACAGATAAATACCCAACCGCACCGGCATACACACCTCGTTTTACAGATTCTAAGCCATTAATTAATTGCATCGCACGAATTTTCGGTGCACCTGATACCGTACCTGCTGGTAATGTCGCCTGTAAGACATCAATCGGATGCACATCCTCGCGTAATTCACCCGTTACTTCTGAAACGATATGCATGACATATTTGTAGCGCTCAATTTTCATATATTTATTAACATGAACCGAGCCAACCTTCGCAAGTCGCCCTACATCATTACGTCCTAAATCAACAAGCATACGATGCTCTGCTAGTTCCTTTTCATCTGCTAACAGCTCTCGCTCAAGCGCCTCATCCTCCGCAGTCGTTTTACCACGGCGACGTGTACCGGCAATCGGGTTTGTTGTTACAAGACGCTTGTTCACCTTCACAAGACTCTCTGGCGATGTTCCTAAAATCGTATAGCCATCAAAATCCAAATAATACATATATGGCGATGGATTACTTAGACGTAGCTTACGATACAAGCTCATTGGATTGCCATTAAACGGAGCGGAAAAACGCTGTGATAGCACAATTTGAAAAATGTCGCCGCGCTTAATATGTTCCTGTCCCTGTTTTACCATGTCACAAAAGTGTTCTTCGGTAATCGAGGAGGTAAAGGATACTTCGTCAAGTTCCTGCGGCGCAATCAGTGTTGGATGCTCGATTTGATGAATCATGCTATCAACAATATGTTCAAGCTCTGTTTTCGTTTTTCCCTCATCAAATAAGTCAATTGCAACGACCGATAACTTTTGCAGTACATGGTCAAAAACGATGAAGCGGTCGAAAAATAATAAATGCATATCTGGCATGTCGAGTTCATCCTCTAGCATCTGCCCAATTTGCTCATGGTAAAAGGCTGTCTCATACCCTACATAGCCAATGGCACCACCATAAAATGAAAAGGGTAGTTGCTGCACATTCCCCGGAATCAATTCACGAATAACATCAAATGCCGGCTTTTTTTGCAGGCTACGTGAGCCATCCGCTTCAACAACGATGACTTCGTCTGCCGTTGAAATCAACTCTTTAATGGGATTCGCAGCAACAAATGAATAACGACCGCTTTCCTCATGCTTTGCACTTGATTCAAATAAAATCTTTTTCTTGCCGTATAACGAATGATACAGTGAAATCGGTGTCACCATATCTCCCGGAATATCCTTTTGAATAAAAACTTTTTCTCTCTGCTCTACTGTCATGTGTTTCAATCCTCTCTAAACTAGCTCTCTCTGCTCGGTCATAGAGAAATCCATCCATTAAAAAAAGTCCTCTACCGCGCTCCTAAGAACGCGATAGAGGACGAATGGAATCCGCGGTACCACCTCGATTACAGCTACTCGCTGTCACTCATACATAACGGTGTACGACCGGATTTCCCTACTGTCATTCAAGAAACCACTCTGAGGCCCATTCCTAGCAGACATGCTCCTAGGCTCACACCATTCCTAGGTCGCTCTTAGTCATGCGGTTGCTCGTACTCTCCCTCATCCACGTGTTTTATATCGTGATTGTAGTCATTATACAAAACATTTTCAGATATTTCAATCTAATTTGGCATTTTCTGACTGGCGGCAAAATTTCAACATATAATGCACATAGCGACGATTCGTCGTAATTTGATGTGTCAGCGATTCAGCAATGACCTCGAAAAATTCATTACCGCGGTCCGTACCGCGTAGTTCACGCTTTGTACGACGCTCATCTGGCCAACGTCCGATAATATAATCCTCTTCCTCAAGCTCCCATGAAACATTATATAAATAACCGTTTGACGGCGCCCAGCCATATTGGTCGAGCATTTGCTTTTCGACTTCTGCCATTGAAAATGTCGTTCGTGTCTGCGCCATGCGAAAAATCATATAGCGCACGATGTCTTTAATCGAAATCAATTTTGAAAAGTAGCTACGAAATTCCTCCGGTAATAAATGGTCCGGACGCGGCGGTTTATCGCCATTTTTCGTCAGTTCATAAAAGAAGCGATCAAGGACAAGGACGATTTCATAAAAGCGGTGATAATACAGCTCCCGATACCTCGCAAGGCGTTGCTGCCCGATTTCTGTAATCGAGTAGCATACTTTTCTTCCTTCTAAATGCGAGGACATCGCGCCTTCCCCTTCTAAGTTTTTCGCAACGCGTGCGACATATTCGTATCCTACCGAGCGCCCAGGGAATGTATCTAAAAAACTAAAATACACTTCACGCGGATATTTCGGTCCTTTTTGTACTTCATATAAAAAATAAAGGGCAATCGTATCTTTAACGCTAAATCCGACTGCTTGTTGGAATGTTTTCTCTTTCACGCTATCACTCCCTAATGAATGGCCAGCTTAGCCGTTACTTTTGATGAGGAAAGACCGCTTGTGTCATAGACAACCACGCTCGCTTTATACGTTTTTTTCGTTGCGAGCTTTTTCGTTGTAAAACTAGATGTTCTCGACTTTCCTACATACTGGCCGTCTAAATAAATTTTAGCATACGCATAGTCGGGTGTGTTCTTTACATCCCAAGAAATGCGCGCTTTTTTGTTTGTAGCAACGCGAAATTGAATATTTGTTGCCTGTGTAGGAGGTGTCGTATCGACTTTCGTAATAAAAGTCGCTTCAACAGGCTCTGCCGCATCCCCTTGCGCATTTAATGCGCGCACAGATACTAACTGCACCTCATCCGCCGTTAAATTTTTCAATGTGTACGACGTTTTTTTCGTCCGGGCGATTTCCTCGTCATGCAGCGAGATAATAAGTGAATCCCATGTATCCTCTGCCGATTTCGTAAATTTTAAAATCGCTGTATGATCCGTAATACCGCTTACCTTAAAGGATGACGGTGCAAGAGAGCTTTGTGGTTCGACATATGTATAATGCGGCATACCATAGCCAAATGTCGTATCATAGCCTTCCACACCTAAATCTTTTGAGCTGGCAATCAATTTTTCTTTTAGTTGCTGCGGCGTACTATACGGATACTGCTCTTTTAATAATGCTACCATCCCTGTAATAAATGGTGTCGCAAAAGAGGTCCCACTTGCCGTATAAAGCTCGCCATTGACCGCAATGGTTGGAATATTTTCCCCAGGTGCCACAAAATCGATGCCGCTTCCATAGTTTGCAAAGGTACTACGTTTATTTTTTGCTGAAATTGACGTCACTGCAATGACTTCTTTATAGCGCGCTGGATAAGTGACGCTTTTCATTTTATTATTCCCTGCAGATGCCACAACGACGATATTTTTCGCATAGGCTTTTTTTATGACGCGATGAAGAGCTGGAATATCACTTTGAAGCCCCGATGAAATTGAAATAATATCTGCCTTGTCCGAAATGGCTTGGTCTACCGCTTCAATTAATTCTTTAACATCGCCGTCCTCAGTGCCATCTTTATATTTATACGATGCAATGGTTACCTTCGGGGCAACACTGAAAATCGAAAAATCTTCATTGTCTTTAATAGGCTTTGCGCCAATAATGCCCGCAACGCCCGTACCATGCCCCTCTTCAAATCGGTCGAGCACATCGCCTTCATTGATTTTTTTCGTATAAGGATTGTCGGTCGTAAAACTATAGCGCTCCTTAACATTTGATAATAGTTTACTGTTTTTATTAACCCCTGTATCGATAATCGCCACACGAATACCTTTACCTGAATAGCCATTGGCCCACGCCACCGGAATTGTTAATTTCTTTAGATGTTTCGTTGGTACTTCTTCTGTATAAAGCGGTTGTGCCTGCGCAACCGCTCCGAATGAAGGACCAGTTAAAACCGCACAGATTGCTGCTATCGAAATGATTCGTCGTCGCATTGCCATCCCTCCTATTAGCCTTATTATACGAAATTTACACAAAAAAAGAATCCGCTAGCGTGCAGATTCTTTCACTTTATTGCCAATTAGACCATATTTTATTTGAATACGCTCTAACTTTTCACCAATAGGTTTCGTTAACAGTAATAAAAAGACAACATTTGATACAGCGTAAGCAATTGTAAATGGTAGTGCCGTCCCAGCTGCTTGTAAATAACGCGTCCACGAAAATGCGCCATCATACGACATGACCGTCCAAATATCCATAATGAATGAGAACAATACCCCGGCGATAATGCCGTATAAAATAAGACCGATTTTTGTCTCCATTAAAGAAGTTTTACCGAGCCAACCAGCAATGTAGCCAATGATGCCCCATGTAAACATTTGAAAAGGTGTCCACGGCCCTTGCCCAAATAGCATATTTGATGCGATGGCTGACACAGCCCCGGTTAAAAAGCCCGCTTCTGGTCCCATTTTAAAACCGGTAATCGCCGTAATCGCCGTCACCGGTTTAAACGCAGGTACCCACGCAAAAGCAACGCGCCCTGCGACGGAAATGGCTGACATGACCGCGATAATCATAATTTCGCGCGCATGTGGCTTGCGGCGTTCAAATTGTAAGAAAAAGGGCACGCAAGCTAATAGCACGACGATCATCGAAATAATATTGTATTTATTATCTTTTAACAATGTTGCGCCGACTATTAGTAATAGTGGAATGGCGATAAAAATAATACTAAGTGAAACGAGTTGTTTAGCTTTCAACGAGCACACCCTCCTCATAATATTGAATGAGTTGCGATGGCGTAATCGCGTGCTCAACGACGTGACGGCTCATACGGTGCGTAGCGGTCGTATAAAAATGATTGCCGCTATAAAAGGCGACGCGGTCATCTACCGACACGATATTACCATCGAAAAATAAGGCTGCGCGATCCGCAAACTCCGCTGAAAACTCGACATCATGAGTCACGATGAAAATCGTTAAGCCTTGCGCTTTTAACTGCTGTAAAATTTCGGCGAAAACGCGTTTTGAGGCGCCATCCATACCCTTCGTTGGCTCATCTAACAATAAAATTTTTGGCTCGTTTAACAGCACTTTCGCGAGCGCGACCTTTTGCTGCTCGCCACCACTTAAATCAAAAGGATGCTGCTCAAGCACATGTTCAATTCCGAGCTGTGCGACCATCGCGGCGATTTTAGCTTGTTTTTGTGCCTCCGGTATGGTCCAAATTGACGCTAAATCTTCAAATTCCTTGCGTACGGTTTTTGCGACAAAAATCGTTTGTGGATTTTGTGGTAGCACCCCAATAAACTGACGATATAACTCTTTTTGGCGATATTTTTTAAGCACACGCCCTTCAAGTAACACCTGTCCACGATAAAGCGGCATTAAGCCAGCCATCACTTGCATTGCCGTTGATTTGCCCGAACCGTTTCCACCAAGCAACGTGAAAATTTCCCCACGCTCTAGCGTCAAATCAAATTCTTTTAAAATATCATGGCCTTTTGCTTCGTAGCGGAACCAGCCTTTTTTCACTTCTAAAATGGGGTCATGCGATACAGCTGAGTTTGGCATACGCGCCGTTCCTTGTACGAAATGCTTTGTTAGCCATGCGCGTCCTTCACGAATCGTTAGCGGAGCGTCATCTTGTAGCTGCAAGGCATGATGAATACGCAATGGCGTCGGTAAACCGAGTAGCATCGGGTGCTCGCGGTCAATTGCTTGTAGCTCACTCGCAACGGCTTTCGGTGTACCGTTGGCGATTATTTCACCTTGTTCAAGCATGACGACGCGGTCTGCAAGTGGATATACTTCTTCTAGGCGATGCTCGACTAATAAAATCGTTAAGCCGAGCTCTTTATTTAATTTTTGCAGCGTTTGAATAAATTCCGTTGCCGCAATCGGGTCTAGCTGCGATGTCGGTTCATCTAAAATTAAAACCTCTGGCTGCATGACCATAACACTAGCCAAATTAAGTAATTGTTTTTGACCACCCGATAAATGCATCGTATCCGCATGAAATAGGCCTTGGATACCAAAGAAATTCGCCATTTCCGCAACGCGTCGTCGAATCGTACTCGGCTCGACCCCTAAATTTTCGAGCCCAAATGCGAGCTCATGCCACACTTTATCGGTAACAAGTTGATTTTCTGGATTTTGTAGCACATAGCCAATTTTCTCAGCTCGCTCACGTTCGGTCAGCGAATCGAGTGCTTGATTGTTTAAGAAAATGTCCCCGCTTCGTTCGCCATGGGGTGCAAGTTCTTGTTTTAATTGTTTTAATAATGTTGTTTTCCCACAGCCTGAAACCCCACAAAAAACGACAAATTCACCTTGTTCAATTGCTAAATTCAGCTGTTTTAATGCAGGTCGTTTGGCGAGTGGATACGTGAAATCGAAATCTTTGAAGTTAATGAACGCCATTTGCGCACCTCCTGTAATTCAAGTAATAATGGTAGTAACGCTAAGACGGCGTAGCTACTATAAACGATGAGCTGTGGCCACTGCCATGAGAGCCCACTAAACGTTGGGTAAAAATAAAAATCATTCCAATCGTGCCAAGAAGCAAACAGTTGGATAGCAAAAAATGAGGCAATTAATGCAAGTAGCGAGCCATCGCGTTTCGTAAAAATAAAAATCGAAAATGTTGAACGCCCTGAAAGCCCATAGCCACGCGCCTTCATCGAATCTGCACTTTCAATGCCATTTTCAAGTGCCCATGATACTAAAATTGATAATACGCGCATCGCACTTTTAATGCGTTGCCACATGTTCCCAACACTTGGGTCCATACCAATCGCTTTTTGGGCATTCATAATTAAATGAAGTTGTTGCTTGAAACGCGGAATGAGGCGCATCGTCACCGAAATTAACAATGCAACTGCCGGTGAGATTTTACCGAATAAATAAATGAATTTATCGGTCGTCATGAGCTTGCTGAACGCATTAAACCAAAATAGTACCGCCAGTAGCATACAACTCATCGCCAAGCCATAAATGATTGCTTCAAGTGTAATTGGCTGGTAGTTGACGTAAAACAGCACGATTTCCCCGTCATGACTAATCAATGGATTGATGAGCGCTGCAATTAGCGCAAATGGCACAAACCATTTTAAAGACGCCGTAAATGCGCGTGCATCAATGGCAACATTTAGTAAAATGGCACAAATGAGTGAGATAATTAGTAACACAGGATGCATATAAAACATCGTCAATCCCGTAATGACCGCAAAATAACTAAATAATACGATTGGATGTAATGTATTTAAACTATACATAGCGCCACCTACTGATCTGCAAGGCCAATATCGCGCCCTAAATTCGTCGTATAATGCCACGTAATTTTATCGCCATCTTTTATATCATATGCTGATGCCCCGACACCAGGTGCTTTACCGTTAACGGCAAACATCCAGCCAGATAGGCTACCCGCTTGCTTTTCATAAATATGATTGATGCCTTCTACATAAACAGAACCATAGCCTGATTCCCCTTCGCCTTCATATTCGAAGTGGATGCCATGTTTTTGCAAGGCTTTTCGCGTTGCCGTCCAGGCACTATCTCCTTTTTCAATCGTGTACGTGCCTGCTTTTAAAATAATGCCGTTTGACGGAACATATTTTGTGCTTTGCAGTGCTTCAGGTAAGCGATTGAAATGCTCCTGCTGCAGCAATGTATCCACGCGTACTGACACCGTCACCGTTTCTTTTTTATCTTCTTTTTGTGGTGTTGTCGGCTTCGGTTTCGCGGTATTATCAGGCGTCGGTTGCTTCACAGGTGCAGTTGTTGCAGGCTTTTGATGTTCGCTTGTTGTTTTATCCGCTGACGTTGGCTGTTTATTAGTAGTATCGGCCGCTGAAGTAGTAGATTTTTCATCCTGTGCAGTGGCTTCTTTTGGCGTTGCCGTTTTTTCTTCTGCCGCTGGTTTCGCGTCGTTCGTTTGCTGCTCCTCTGTTTTTGCTGGCGCTGCAGGTGTAGCTACCTTATCTGTATCTTCTATAATCTTTTCTTTATCAACCTGCTTATCGATAGCTTCCTTGTCATCCGGCTTTATTTCTGCTTTATCCTTTCGTTCTTGTGCATCCTCGCTCGATTTCTGTTTGTTTGCAGCCTCTACGGGTTCTTGTTGTGCCGAACTCGTTTCATTTACTGTCGATGATGCAGTTGCAGCTTGCTCACTTTCTAAGCGCGCTTTTTCTTTTTCATATTCATCAACGGATTGCACGTTGCACGCACTAAGTAGCATCGAAGCGGCTAACATTCCTCCTAATAAGCGTTTCATCTAAAAATCCTCCTTATACGTCAAAGAGGGCGCTGGAAATTCCAGCCCCCTACAGTGACAAAACTCATTATTTTACACGTACTTTCAGCGTTTTTGATTTGTTGCCAGCCGTATCTTTTACCATTACTAACAATGCTTTTTTCGTTTGTTGCTTTGGAATTTTTACGCTGAATTTGCCTGTTGATGATGCTTTCGTGCGATATTTTTTGCCGTTTACTTGAACGATTACTGTTGCACCTTTTTCAGCTTTACCAGTCACATATTTCGTACCTGCTTTTACCGTATTCACTTTCGCCACAGCAGGTGCCGTTTTATCCGCTACTGTGACCGTTTTAACTTTTGAGGTATTGCCCGCAGCGTCTGTTACCGTCACGACTAATTTAGTGCCAGCTTTTTGCTTCGCAATCGCTAAATCGTAGCGTCCTGTGCCATCTGCTAATGTCGTTGCAAGCACTTTTTTACTAGATTTCACTGTCACCGTCGCATATTTCTCAGCTGTGCCTTTTAGCATTGTTGATTTATCCGACACTGCAGAAATCTTTGCGGCTACCGGTGCAGTTGTATCATAGTTAAATTTTGTTGCGTCCACTGCTGATAAATCATAGTATGGTGTTTGTTGTGCATATGCGGTTAGTGCTTGTGCAGCTTGTACGTTTGAGATTTGGTTCACTGTACCTTGTGCCGAGTTTTTAAACGCATGCTGTGCTTTATCATAACTTGTTAATAAGTTTGATACCGTCCATGCACCATTCGCTAACACAAACTGCTCGTGTTGCTGTGGATTAATGCCAAGTGCTAATTGCGCAATAATAAGCTGTGAAACAGATTCTGGACTATCTCCTTTTGCCCATTCACTATAGAAGCCGGCCTGGTCGCTTAATTGTGACTGCATAAATGCCAAGCCTTTTGTGATGACCTTATCTACAGCTGGTTGTGTTTTATAGGGCGCAAGTGCTGTGATCGCCATTGCCGTTGAATCGACATCGGCACCCGTTGCCCATTCACTTGATGAGCCCCATGAGAAGCCACCGTCTGAATAAGCTTTAGTTACAAGGAAGTCTACGATTGCTTCACGTGAGAAATCCGCTTCATTCGCTTTAGGCACCGCATAATCGTTGGCATCAAGCGCTGTTAATAGCCAGTAGTAATCCATTTCTAATAGCTCAAATGCCGTATCTACATCGCCTTTTGCTTTTTGTTGTTGTGCATAAGCGACCATTTTTTCGATTAAGTTAACGCCGCCTACATTCGTTGCATCCTTGCCGATGGCTGTCACCGCAAGCACAGTTGTTGCGTATTTACTAACAGCAGAAAAGCTTGCAAAATCATTTTTTGCTTCCGCTTCTACGGTTTGATAGTATGTATCGTAATAATTTTTCGCTACAGGGAAATTGGCTTTCGCTAATGTCAGTACCGAGCTCCCTAAATCGGTTGTTGGTGTTTTTGCCATCGCGTACGTAAATGCCGACGCATCATTTAATGCTGCCGTATATGATACCGCCGATGCTGTATTGCTAGCGATTGGTGTGACTTCTTGTGCTTGTGCACTCCAAGCTGGCACAGCGCTTAATGTAAGTGCTACCACAACTGAAGATGCTACCCATTTGTTTTTGAACATAAAAAAATCCTCCCCTGATTTTTTAGAATTTTCACGCAACAATTCTTAGGGAGGACAACTATATATAATAAGCCAAAAAAGCTTGCAAAACACCACTTCCCCTCGAAGTTTGTTAACGATGTAGAAGCAGGTCTCCTGGCTCGTGATCTTTTTACTCTAGCGGCTTCTCATTGCTTTATCGCAAGCAACAATGCACAAAACTATTTCATCACACATACAGTAGCGGGGCTGCGTTGGCTTTTCACCAATCTTCCCTATTATCCCAATTGGGCACTTCTACATATTCAATTGTTCTATAGTATTCCATAAAAACGTTCGGATGTAAACGCTTTTTCTAGAGAAAATAAATAAAATCGCCTAACCTCGACTTATTTTACGAATGAAATAAGTTGAGATTAGGCGAATAGAGCGGTCGTACGCTAGACGGCGACTTCACATTTTTTATGCGTATTATAGGCATGTAGTTGCTCCTCTGTTAAGTTTTTTACGTACAAATGAAAATTCATCGACTGCAGTCCATACTGTTCACAAGCCTCGCAATAAATTCGATACCCTTCACGATACATATCCATTTTTACCAATCCTCTCTGAATGTGTTAGTTGTTATATAACAAATATCTTTTATAAAAATAATATATAACAGTTTGAAACAGTCGTCAATGATATTTATCAGAAAATTTAAAAATAAATAAAAAAAGAGCCCTGCCTCTATGGCTAAGCTCTTGTCAGTTTAGTGTTTTGGCCTTTTTTAAGCGCGTCATCATTTTGCGATACATCTGTACTAATACTTCAGCGATTACAAGTCCCATTACAATTGCACCCGTAATAATGCCAGTTTTTAAGAAAAATTGTAGTGACTCATTGTATTCGTTTGCGACAACATGACGCATTGCCTCATACGCTAAGCCCCCGGGTACAAGTGGGATAATACCCCCTACAACAAAAATCAGCATCGGTGTTTTGTGTTTAAATGCTTGGTAATGGGCCACAATCGAAATAATAAATGCCCCGCAAAACGATGCGGTGACACTGTCTACTTGCTGCTGAATCATCGCGTAATAAATGAGCCACCCAATCATCCCAACGAGTCCACACGGAATGAGTGTTGATTTTGGTACGTTGAAAATAATCGCAATGCCATAGGTAGCAACAAATGCACACACAAGTTGTAAAACATAATCCATAGCAAAGTCTCCTTAAAATAAAATAAGTACAAAGGCGATACCTGAACCAATCGCTAGGGCTGTAAGAGATGCCTCTGCGCCTTTTGTGACGCCGGATACAAAATGCCCCGCCATCATGTCACGCACCGCATTGGCAATCGGGACGCCTGGTACAAGCGGCATAACCGCGCCGATAATGATTTTATCCTCTTCAAAGCCAAAGCCTATATAGAGCGCGAGTAGCGTCATTAAACCAACTGCAATGGATGCAGTAAATTCGGCAAAAAACTTCACCTTTGTAATCGCATTTACGCGTAAGCAGACCCAGTGCCCGATGCCCCCCGCAATCGCTGCGGCTGGCATATCCCAAACGGAACCCATAAAAAGAATGACGAAGCAACCACTTGCGATTGCTGCGTAAATAACTTGTGCAAGTTCTGAACGAAAAAGATTTTTATTTTCAAGCGTTTTTAATTGTTCATACGCTTCTTCAATTGATAATTGATTTGCTGTTAGTGCACGAGAAATCGTATTAATTTCAGCGATTTTTGATAAATCTGTTGCGCGTCGTGGAATTTGTGCAATACGTGTCGGGCTTTCATGACTAGCTGAAAAAATAATACCGGTTGGTGTCACAAAACTTTGTGCATCCTGATAGCCCTGTGAACGTGCCATGCGAAGCATTGTATCTTCTGCACGATACGTTTCTGCGCCGCTTTGCATGAGTAAGCGCCCTGCGAGTAAAAAGCAGTCCGCCGCAAAGACAGATGATGTATCCATCTTGTCCCTCCTTATAAAATAAAAGTAAGGAGCCAAAAAATCGCTGGCTCCTTAACATTATAGTAGTTATTTGTGGTTTTGATAACCCATTATTTTGCAGGCATACGTGTTGCTGCATCAAGACGAATGAGTTCCGCATTTAAATACGCACTCTCAATCATATATTTCACCGTAAAGGCATATTCAGAAGGATCCCCTAAACGTTTTGGATATTCTGGGATTTGGCGTAAGGAAGCAAGCGCATTTTCTGGCATTCCTTGCATCAGTGGTGTTTCAAATAATCCTGGTGCAATCGTATTAATACGAATATTTAAGCTTGCGAGGTCGCGGGCAATCGGTAAAGCCATGCTCGCAATGGCACCTTTACTTGCGCTGTATGCGGCTTGTCCCATCTGGCCATCAAATGCGGCAATCGAAGCGGTGTTAATGACAATTCCACGATCTGGATGCTCGTCCGTCGGCTCATTTTTAGCCATTTGTTCTACCGCAAGGCGCAATACATTAAATGTTCCAATTAAATTAATATCGATAATTTTCTTAAAGAAATCAAGCGACATCACGCCTTTACGACCAAATACTTTTGCGGGCGGTCCGATACCAGCACAGTTTACAGCGATATCTAAATACCCGTGCTTCGCCATAATGGCGTCAATCGCTTGTTGCACTTGCTCTTCACTCGTAACATCAACTTTGTGGAATGTGCCGCCGATTTCTGTCGCTGCTTTTTGACCATTTTCTTCGTTGACATCAAAGATTTGTACCACTGCGCCGTTATCCGCTAGCATTTTTGCTGTCGCAAATCCTAGTCCTGATGCCGCTCCTGTTACAATCGCTACCTTTTGTTCAATGTTCATTGTTCATCCCCCTATTAGCCTTCTATTTAGATTTCTCTGTAGATGTCTTAATAAAACGTAATGGTGACACAAGTTGCATATTTTCAACAAGCCCTCTTGCTTGTGCATGGGGTTGCTGTGTGGCTTCTAAAAATGTTAATACAGGCGTGATGCAGAGTTCAGGCTCATTCCTTAACATCGCTTGCCATTCCGAAAAATCATGCGCATAAATGGCCTGTGCGACCCGTTGTTTTTTCATCACATCATCGAGTTCAAACCAATCTGTAATCGCTAAAACCTCACTCAAGCGTTGCTGGAATTTTGGTTCGAGTGACCCGACTCCCACATAGCGGCCATCTTTCGTTTCATAGTAGTCATAAAAGCTACCACCATTTAACGCCTCCGCTTCTGGCTCGATCGTTTGATTAGTTGCGAGCTGCATCGGACCAAATAATGGGTGCAGTGACAACGCCGCATCGAGCATACTAATATCGACTTGCTGTCCCTTACCTGTTGTCCCGCGTTCAATGACTGCTGCAAGTAAACCGATGACCGCATGAAGCGCGCCACCTGCTATATCTGCAAGCTGTAAGCTACTCGCTACAGGTCGCTCTCCGGCTCGACGTAAACTATTGGCTACACCAGATAAGGCTAAATAATTAATATCATGCCCGGCATGTTCCGCAAGTGGTCCCGACTGCCCGTAACCAGTAATTGAGCAATAAATTAGTTCAGGAAATCGTGTACTTAGCGTCTGATAATCTAACCCGAATTTCGCCATAACGCCCGGTCGAAACTGTTCAACTACAATATCATATTCTAATAACAAATCCTCAACTTCGCGCAAGCCTTCCACTGTTTTCAAATCAAGTGTCCGCGTGTTTTTGCCACGATGTAAATAGGCGTAACTCGCAGAAACCCCGCTATCAAGTTGTGGTGAGAGTTCCTTTACAACATCTGCTTTATTTGGTGCTTCAATATGTAATACGTCTGCACCTAAATCAGCGAGTAGCATTGTCGCAAATGGCCCTGGCAATAACGTCGAAAAATCGAGTATTTTCAATCCTGCGAGTGGTCCCTGCATCGCGCCACCTACTTTCCTAAAATATCATTGGCAATAATTTGTTTCATGATTTCGGATGTACCACCATAAATTCGTTGTACACGCGCATCAACAAAGGCACGTGCAATCGGATACTCTGTCATATAGCCGTAGCCACCGAATAATTGTAGGCAGCCATCAATAACTTCACCTTGTGCCTCTGAGCACGTCAGCTTCGCCATACTTGCCGTTGCTGTATCCAGTGTATCTTGCTCAATCAACGTCATGCATTCATCGACAAAGGCGCGGTGCATACGTACTTTCGTCTGCATTTCCGCGATTTTAAAGCGTGTATTTTGGAAATCACTAATTTTTTTCTTAAATGCCTCGCGCTCCTGTACATAACGGATGGTTTGCTCCATCGCGCCTTCCATCGCACCTTGTGCACAAACAGCTAATGTTAAGCGTTCACGCGGCAACTCATTCATTAACACCGCAAAGCCTTCATTTTTAACGCCTAAAATATGCGAAGCCGGCAACACAACTTCATCAAAGAATAACTCAGACGTATCACATGAGTGTAAGCCGATTTTCTTTAAGTTTTTACCGCGTTCAAAGCCCGCAACTGTTGGGTCATCTAAAATGAATAATGATGTTCCTTTTGATGCTTTCACAGATGTATCGGTCAATGCTGCGACAATAATAAAATCGCCTAGCTGACCGTTCGTAATAAACGTTTTCGAGCCGCTAATACGGTATGAATCACTCGCTTCATCATATGTTGCGGTAGTTTTAATACCCTGTAGGTCACTCCCCGCACCGGGCTCTGTCATCGCAATGGCCCCAACTAATTCACCTGATGCAAGCTTCGGTAAATACTGTTGTTTTTGTTCTTCTGTCCCTGAGCCTAGTACATAATGGGCCACGATATTTGAGTGAACTGATAAATTAATGGCGATAGCCGTATAGCCTAGTCGTGTCAATTCATCGATCACAAGTGATGAATAACGATACGATACGCCTGTACCACCGTATTCTTCAGGGATATCGATACATAAAAGCCCCTCATCTCCTAATTTCGTCCATAAATCACGTGGTACACTGCCCGCATCTTCCCATTCTTCGTAATAAGGTGCAATATGTTTATCCGCAAATCCTTGAATCGATTTTCGGAATAATAGTAAATCATCATCTTCTTGACGTCGTTTTGTTATCATACTTCATCACTCCTTCTATGCTTGTGCTTTATATAATGCAAGAACCATGCCAACAAATAATGCCTGTTTTGCAACAAAAACTGTTCACTTTCGAGCACATTTTTGTAAAGTTGTTCACTTTTCTGTACAATATTGTAAAGAGTATGGAGGTGTACATATGTTTATTCGTGAATTTATGGTAGAAGATTTCCCTTTTTTAACGCGCGAGACAACTTTACAGCAAGCGATTCATTTATTTTTAGAAGCACCTGCTAATATGCTACCTGTTGTTAACGAAGCACAGGAACTGATTGGCATTTTGACGCGTAACCGGCTATTGCGCGCGATTAATGAGCAATTACCGCTGTCACATCACATCGAAGCATTTGTAAAACGCGATGTTGTCTATTTAGAGGATGATGCAACAATTGAAGAGGCTAAGGAAGCGTTAATGAACAATAATGTCGGGCATGCGCCGATTTTGAATGCAGCCTATCAGCCGATTGGTTTATTGTCGACATCACAAATTTTGACAGCCTATGATCACTTATATGAACGCCTTGAAAATCAATGGCAACTCGTTATTGAGCATTTGCCGTTTGCGCTAGCGACATTTGATTTAAATAAAACGATTTTATCGCAAAATAAAAATGCAAAAAAACTGTATAAAGAGTTAAGTGAAGCAGAACGCGAAGCGATTTTTTCTGTTACGGATAATATGCTACGAGAGGAATTAGCGCCGATTCGCCAAAAGCTTACACTGCCTTCTCGTACACTACTTGTGCAGTGCTTTCCACTAAAGCGTAGAGAGCAGCATATCGGCATGGTCATCGTCGTTGAGGATTGGACGAATCTTGAAACGTTAACGAATGAATTGAAATTATCGAAAGAATGGCAAGCAAAGCTTCAGTCGATAATGGCACTTGCGTATGATGCCCTAATTTTAACGGATGAGCAAGGACGTATTACGATGGTCAATAATGGTAGTTGTGAGCTCTTTCACACAGAGCAGCAGCGATTGCTTGAGCAACCGATTCGTTCATTACTGCCAGACCTGGATTTTGCGGGCGTTTTTGATAAAGGGCTCCACTATGTCAATACACCCGCGACAATTCAGGGAATGCAATGCCTTGTGACACTCATGCCGCTTGACACACAGCAGCAAACACTCGGCATCATTTGTAAAATTACGTATCGTGGCTTAAAGCAGCTCCAAAGCGCGCTTAAACGGGTGAACGACCTTGAAAAACAAGTAACAAAATATGAAAGTGAAATTCAATCCATTAAAGGCACGAAATATTCGTTTGCGAGTATTGCCGGCACCTCAGATGTCATTACACAGGCGATTCAAGAGGCACAAGCTGTCGCAAAAAGTCGTTCCACTGTTTTATTACGTGGTGAGAGTGGTACCGGCAAGGAATTATTTGCGCACGGTATTCACGTTGCCTCTGCACAAACAGGGCATTTTGTAGAAGTAAACTGTGCCGCCATTCCTAAAGAGTTAATGGAATCGGAGTTTTTTGGTTACGAAGACGGGGCTTTTACGGGCGCGAAACGTGGTGGTCAAAAGGGGAAATTTGAAATTGCGCAAAATGGCACCTTATTTTTAGATGAAATTGGCGATATGTCACTCGATTTACAGGCGAAGCTCTTACGTGTCTTACAAGAAAAAGAATTCTCGCCTGTTGGTAGTGCGAAGAAAGTCATGCTGCAGACGAAAATTATCGCCGCAACAAATCGCAATCTAGAGCAAATGATTGCAGAAGGTACTTTCCGGCAAGATTTATATTACCGTTTAAATATTATGCAGATTCAAATTCCGCCGCTTCGGGACCGTTTAGATGATATTCCGGCTATTGTCGAAACCATTTTAAAAGGCTTAGCCGCGGATGGTTTTTATGTGCAAGGCATTATGCAAAATGCATTGTCTGCTTTAATGCAATATACGTGGCCCGGCAATGTACGAGAGCTTCATAATGTGCTCGAGCGTGCCGCTAACTTAGCAGTGGATGGCTGGATTACACGTGAGACATTGCCGTTATTTAGCAGTGAACAGATAACTGTTGTACAGCCCCGTATTACTCACGACAAATCAATGGCATCTATCTTAGCCGATAAGGAGCGGCAACTCATTGTTGAGGCACTTGCTCGCAATGGCGGCAACAAATCAAAAACGTGTAAAGAACTTGGCTATAGTCGCACGTGGCTTTACAATAAAATGAACGAGTATCAAATTTAATATAAAAAAGCGCCCTGCCTTGCTTAGGACGCTTTTTTTGTTGCAAATTTTGGCTGAGAAGATGGATTCGACTTTTCTTCTTTATGATATTGAATAGCGGAATGTTTTAAATAGATCATCGCACGTTCTAAATCTTTTGCTTGTTGGCGTTGGTAAAGCCACATAAAAAGAAATGGGAAAATAGCAAAAATCACTATCGCTGAAATCATAATTGTTAATGTCACCTTAATCTCCTCCTTCGAATTCATAACTTACTATTTAAATTTCCTCTTTTTTTCGATAAATAAACTAAAATATCTAAAAATTACGACTTTTATTACGCATATGTAACAAATATAACGCTTCATGACATTTTTCTGTGCCTTCAAACATAAAAAAACAGAAATCAGCGAACGACTTCTGTTCTTTCATACTTATATTTCTGCTAAAATCATCATGATAATCGTACCAATTGCAATGAAAGCAGTCATTGCTTTCCAAGGTTTTACCCGTTGTTGCCCAAATAAAAATGGTAATGCAAATAAACCGATTAGTGCGCCAAACATCAATGCGCCAACAAAATGCACGCCCCAGTTAAGTGGTGCTAATAATTCTGTCATAACCGGTACCCATAACCATGCCGTAACGCCCCATACGATTACTGTGATGACTCCAATAAGTAGCTGTTTCATTGTCATGCTCCTTTATTATGTAATAATAAAAAATCCTCTACGACTATTATACGTAGAGGAAGGTCCTTTATTTTGTATAAAAGTGTCGAATCTCGGAAATTTGTGCCGCATTTAGCTGATGCTCTGCTAGGAAATACGCTTCGTATGTACCATACCGCGCTTTGATGGTGTCAAATACACGTGTTAAAAAGAGCGAATCACAACCTGCAAGTGCTTTTAATGTGGGATGATCACCTAGATGATTCATCGCAAATACATACCAGCGCGGTGGATGCTCTTCAATATAGGCATTCGTTAATAAATACTCCTCCATAATTTTTTCTTCACTAACACCTAATAGTAAATAAATCAGCGCCGCGCCGACGCCTGTTCGGTCCTTACCAGCTGAGCAGTGATGTAGGAGCGGGACATTCTTAGCAGCTACTTGTTGAAGTAATACACGATATACTTCATTATCAAATGGTAATTCCGCATAAAAATCAGCAAATAAGTCCGGTGTGATTTTTTCAAGTACCGCTTGATTTGAAAAAACTTCTTCCATCGACATACGTTTCATCGCGTCTGTTGTATCCTTTCTTGCGGGAATACGGGTCATCTTAACACCAGGTAGAATAGGCGATGGTTGTTTTTCTGCTTCGACATCATCGCGGTAATCAATCACCGTTTTGATGTTCATAGTTTGTAATGTCGCAATATCCGTAGCTGTTGCATCAGCTAATGCACCGCAGCGAAATAACAGGCCTTCCTTTACAACATGGCCATCTATCGTTTGTACGCCACCCATATCTCTAAAATTTGATAATTGTTCCATTTTTAACACCTCCTATGTCATTTATGTCATAAATATTTTAAAAATGCAAAAAAAAGGCTAACCAATTGTTAGCCTTTTTGATTATATAATGCCGTAAACCCTTCTAATAAGCGCTTTTCAAAATGTGCTGTTTGTTCTTGAAGTAGCATTTGATAGCTTTTCACAACCGTATCATCTACTGTAGCAAGCGTTGTCGCAGATGTAGATAATAAAACAATTTCAGCCTGCGGATCACGTTGTCGAATTTCTTCAGCAAGTGCAAAACCCTCATTGTTTTCTAAATCTACACTTATGTAATAGACCTCTGCACGGTGTAATGTTAAAAACTGTTGTACAGATGTATGTTTTCTTGTCGTTAAAACGAATTCTACTTTCCAATCTGAAGTTTTCGCCAGACGCTCTAATGAGTTATGTACAAAATTAATTGTTGAATAGTTGTCGTCACAAATAACGATACGCATGTTAAATTCCTCCTACGTAACCTTTTAGCATTAGTTAATAATAGCATAAAAATATCAATAATATCTTACTTAAAAGCATCAATTTATTACAAATATGATAAATTGATTACTTAATATATCAAACGAAGTACTTTGTATCTATTTTTATCATATACATTTTTATTAAAAAAACAAATATATTATACTAAAAAAAGAAGAGATTATCCTAACATAGAACAATCTCTTCTTTTTTTTACTATTATTTAGTTGTTAATGGATACGAATCGAGCGTATGTTTGAATAGCTACTATAATATTTCTTGCCATTTTCTGTACGATAGCTACGCACTTTATACGTGTAGGTATTGCCCTTTTTCACAGTTTTGTCTGTGAATTTTACTGTTTTCGTATCAAGTGTTTTGATTTTTTTAAATAGCCCATCATTAGTTGAGCGATAGACAACATATTTTTCGGCACCAGTTACTTTTTTATAACTTCCTGAAACTGTCAATCCTTTTTTCGTTAATGCAGCTAGGGTCGATGTTGCCGGGCGTGGCTTCACCGCAAACGCCGATGATAATTCACTTTTTAGTACAATTCCATTTATTTCTGTTAATGCACGTATTTTATAATAATACGTCGTACCTGTCGCTAATTTCTTATCCGTTATTGCGGTTGCAGTTGTTGTCGCAACCTTTTCATACTCGCCATCTTTCTTTAATGCGCGGTATACTTCATATTTAGTTGCCCCATCCGAAGCTTCCCAAGATAATTTTGCACTATTATACGTAATTTTTGTTACTTGAAGTGTCGGTTGTGGAGGCGCGGTTACAAATTTCGCATAGACTGTTTTATCCTCCGAGAATTTTTCATTACGACTCACTTTTGTCGTAAATGCCGCATCATTATATAATCCCTCTAACACCGCATTTTCTTGCTTCGGCAGTGGAATTTCATACCCTGATTCTGCTTTTTGGCTCGCAATCACCTGTCCATCTGCCGTTTTAACGGTAATATTTTTTGCATAATCGGTCGTATCTGAACCAGTACCTGTCGTGAAGTTCCAAACAGGTGAGCGTTTTTCGCCTCCAAATTCATCCGTTACTTTGACATACCAACTATAGTTGGTGTTTGACTGCAGTCCACGCCAGCGCGCTTGTACCGTTTCACCATCTGCTACATCATATAATTTATTGATTGGCTCATTTGTATACACATTGAAATAAATCGAATCTGTTGCGACCATCTTTTCTCTTGGTGCAATATCGATTGCCATTTCAAATTGATCTTTTTCTGGATAATCTTCTGGGTCATAGTAATTGTTTTTATTTAAATATGGTGAATAAGTTTCTACGTTGATTTTATTACTAATCGGATTAACCTTTAGTAGACGCAAGAAGCCTTGACCACCTTCAGCGCCACTTTGATAATCCATTAATAATTGATGTACTTTACGGTCTGTTCGGCCATCGCCGTCATCATCAATCGGACTAATTAATATTTCCGCATCGGATAAGTGACCCGACAATACAGCCAAGACATTTTTATTCGGTTTTACGACCTTATCGAATAAATAATTTCCTGTATCTGTTCGCTTGCCATCAGTACCTAAATATTCATGGAAGTTTAAAATCGCTTTGCGCTCTGGGTATTTCTTCAGCACGCTATTCATCCAAGCAACTTCCTCTTCACCAATTTCCCAGCCCATATACATCATGATATAGCTTGTTCCTTTTTCACTAATCAAATCATAATGTCCACGGTTATTTTTATAAGAACCACCGTAATAATTTTTATTTACAAAGCGAGATTCCCCAAAATACTTATTATAATTTGTATAATCCGATTCTTTATGTGTCACACTCATAACATCATGATTCCCTGCTAATACACCGTAAGGTACGCCTGCTGTATCAAGTGTCTGCATTGCTGCATCAGCTACTTTCCATTGTTTAGCACTATCATAGGTATCTACTAAATCCCCCGTATGGAAAACATATTTAATGTTTAATGGATTTGCTTGCTGTGCCACCCATTCCGTCATGCGCTTATAAATAGCTGGATAACTTTTTGAATAGTACTGTGTATCACTCATCCATACAAATGAATAATCAAATTGATTTGTGCTCGCAATTTCATCTTGTACCATCACTTGCACTTCGTTATAGCGTGTATATTGTGTCCCTTTTACAACCGTATTTAATTTAAAATTCTTTTCGTTTTCAGCGATTTTCCAAATTTTCGCTTCCCATTTGGCGCGGTCATAATTCCATATATACATCGTTACTTTTCGACCAACGAGTGATTTCCCTTCCCAGTTCACTTCTATTTCATCTTCTGCTGTAACATTAGCATCTAAATTTAATTTAAAGCGATGATATGGGAATTTCTCGATACTTTTTGTCGTCACATAATTCCCATCTGTTGCTGCAACCGCTTCTTTATCATATACTTCGACCTCACCTAATGATGCAAGCTCATCTGGCGGCTCTTTTTCGGCATTATTTTCGACCACAGTCACATTATTGTTAGTGGCCTCATAGGAGTAGCCGCGA
This sequence comes from Kurthia populi, assembly GCF_042686175.1. Lineage (NCBI taxonomy): Bacteria > Bacillati > Bacillota > Bacilli > Caryophanales > Caryophanaceae > Kurthia > Kurthia populi. Next base: position 23,115 of record NZ_JBHUOR010000140.1, read on the forward strand.
TTAAAGGCAACATCGACATTATCATTTGTTGGATCACTTACTTTCACATTTAATAACGGTGCTGTATTTTCTGTTGTGCTATTTATTGTTGGACCGACTAATAGTGGTTCATACGGCATTTCTTCTTTTGTCGTAAACTTCACGGTTTTGCTTGCGCTATTGCCTAAGCGATCTGTTGCTTGGAAAACAATCGTATGCTCCCCCGCACTCAAAGCAGCACTCGATGTATCATATGGTAACTCAATCGGCTCGCCGTCTAGTGTTGCAGTTGCACCATCTGTCGCATTGGCATCAATAATCTCGGCATTAATTGTGAATGCACCTTTATACGTTTCTTTATTCGCAATCGAGCTATTAATCGTTGGCGCTGTATTATCAACAATGACTTTAGCTGTCTTTTTTGACTTGCCATTTTTCGAAACAATCGTATGCTCACCATCTTTTAGCGTCGTTGTATCTAGCTGATACGTTTTCGCATTATATGCATTATCTGGAATTTCAAAAATCGGTTCAATAAAAGTTGGTGTATTCCCCGCATCTCCAATTTCAATAATTTTTGTCGGGTCCATATAATTTTTCGGATACAATGTCGTACCATCATTTAAAACAAGGCGCATATTTCGAACGAGTATATCATTTAAATTGGCACCTGATGTATCAAATGCAGAATCTTTTGATCCTGCACGCACTTGAAATGTACGATTGTCTCCTTTTGTGAAATATTTTGATTCGACTGGTACGGTAATCGCTGTAAAATCATCATAGCGGTCATCGAACGTTTTTAATACCGTTTTGCCAATAGTTACTGCATTTTTATAATAATTTGCGGTTTGGTTCGTCTCAAATGCAAAGTAGGCACCCGCTGGTAATTCATATGTCATTTTCGATGTCACATCTGTACCATCAATCGTCATTTTAGAGGCTGTTGGTGTTTTTGAATGCATCGCCTTAATATTGACAGTTTTCGTTAGCAATGTGCTATTTTCCACATTCATTTGTAGTCCTGAAATTTTTTCATTTCCTAAAATTTCAATAGCACGAGGTGACGTTTTCGTCTGCTTGTCGCCATCCGATGCTACTACATAATATTTAAATAAAGAATGCCCAATTAAATCCGCACGTGGAATAATCGCATGATACAATCCATCCGTACCTTTTTTCATATTTAATGGACGGTAATCTGCATCGCCATTACGCTTATAATAAAATGTGGCCGTTTTGACATCGGTATCTGCACGTAGCTCAAATGCTAAATGCGCATCCTCTTCTGTCGAAAAGTTTTCAGCTTCTGTATTATCATAAATAACTGGTGGGTAATAGGACTGCGCAAGCGTTACCGATTGCGTTGGCACTTGGAAACCCTCCACTATACCTGGTGTACCTGCTGTCTCTTTCGATGAAATAATACGCATTCTTTTTTTGCCATCGATTGGATATGCATAAACAATTGCTTGATTTAGTCCAACATCAAGATTTTTCTCATCTTGATTGTAAAACGCTGTTGAAATATCTGTACGCGTATTTGTCGCAATCGCTACACCACGATAAGAGCCGTTTGTTAAACCACTTCCTTCAATACGCACAACTTGTTTCCCTTCCTCTAGTGCTGTCTGATAATGTGCATTAAAATCTTGAATACTTAGTTGACGGTTGCCATCATTTGTAATCCAAAAGACCATTGCTTTACCAGGTTCTAAATTCAAATCTCCTTTTTGCTGTACGGGCCATACTAAATCACCTTTCGCTCCCTTTGAAGGATAACGATATTGGATATTATAATCTTTTAAATTAATCGTACTTGTTGAATTATTATAGACCTCAATATATTCATAGGCCTCTGTGTCGCCGATTTTTGTCGTACGAGCCATTACTTCTGTAATGAGTAATGACGGCACTTTTTCAGGTTTATATTCAGGCTGATTTTCATAAACCGTAAATTCATCTGAATATTCTTGGTCTCCGTTTACAGTTGCGGTCATATAATATGTAATATTTTGACCTTGGCGTAAGTCAGGAGTTAAAACGGCTTCATATTTGTTGTTTACTTGAACCATCTCAAGTTGTTTCCATTCGTTATCTAGCTCTGTATGGTAATTTAATACCACATTTGATACAGAAGATGAGTTAAACGCTGTTGAAATCGTTAAATCTTGTAATGGTCCGGCACTTTCTGGTGGGGTATGTATAAAAGAGGAAGTGCTATTGGGATTTATTATGGATGATAAATTTAATGTATTAAATGGTATAGTTTGTTGCGCATTTGCTGCATGTCCTTCTGTTGCAATCAACGTTGTAGACGTAATAATAGCTGAAGCAGTTAATATATTTTTAACTATTTTTTTCAATGAATAAACCTCCTATTGTCACAAATCCTCTCTATTATAAATGAAAAGTCATATTAATTCCCTTATTTTTACCAAAATAGTATTAAAATAAGTGCTAAAAAGAATAAACATTCGAACTAACATTGAGTAATTTTTTTGAAATAAGTTCATTTTGATGAAAAGATGGTTTTTAAAAGCGAGGATTTTTTACTTTAATGAAGTGTTTTTTTTATATATACTAGCGAGATATGTTTATTTTATTAAAAAGTAATATAAAAAGAGATTGATTTATTATCAATCTCTTTTTCGTATACGGTTATTGATAAAAATACTGTTTTTTTGCCGCTTCTTTTTCCGTATCCGTCAAAGTCCTCAGCGTTTTATGGCCATTTTTCATAATCGTTAAATCATTGCCTGCTAATGTAACTGTACCATCTTCCGTACATTTCGTTAGCAATGGTCGTTTATTAAATACCGAGTCCTCGCTGTTTTCAATAATTTGCTGCGAAGTACGTAACTGAGACTTTGTAATCGGTTGTGTGTCAAAGCGATATGCGAGCACAAATTGTTCATCACGATAACGACGCTTCATATATAAATCATTTCCTTCAATACGGTAGTCCCCGTTCGTCGATGACACTGTACGGCCATCTAAAGGCACTGCCATCAATGGAATGTTATTACCAAAGCCTGCATCAACAATATACTGTTCCCCGTGCTCCTCTAGCAATATCAATGTATGCGTATAGCCAGTTTTTGAAAATTCTTCATGCAGTGCATCGTAAATAACTGCCGAAATTAGTTGCACATGAAAGTCATTTTCCGTTAAAACCGTAGCTAATAGCGGATTAATTTCGTAGCACAGTCCACCGCGTTGCTGCTGTAAGATTTTCTTCGCTGTCCCTTCTTCCGATAATACCTCTGATGCCCCTTCGATAATATCCAAGTTTTCAAACGGTATATAGGCCGCGACATGTCGTAATAGTAGCGGCAAGTGTTTCATATCAATTTTTGTTCCAGACAAGCGTATACGCGCTAAAAATGCTTCTGTTAACATATTATCACCTGCTTTATTAGTTTCTTTCTACAGTATAACGCAAAATAAAAAAGCCGAGGAATACATACCCTCCGACTTTTTATTTTGCTGCATATGTTTTTAATGCTTTTGGGAAAGCACTTGTATTCCATTGATGATTTTTTGCTAATTTCGCATCACTAATTAAGAAGTAATGATACTTACTAGCAGCTGAATCATCCCATGTTGTATCTAGATTGTACCATTTGCCATTTAACTTTACTTTATTCCATGCGTGATTCTCCCCGCCCGCAAATCCTGTTACATAGCGTACATCAATATCTAATTCTTTTAATAAATAATACGTTGTCATCGCATACCCTTGGCATACCGCACGACCATCGTACATCATGCCATAAATCGAATAGCGATCTGCCTCACGACTATCGTATTTTGTTTGCCCAATGACATAGTTATGGACATTTTTCACTTGCTTATATGGTGAATTCGGATATTTTTTCTTAATTTTTTTCGCTACACGTTTAATTTTATCTAGCGCCTTCGCTTGCTTCGCCTTGCTCGTATAATACTTGACGTTAAACGTCGCTTCGCCGCCATTTTTACTACGATAAGATGTCGCGGTATAACTTTTTACAACCGAATCAATTTCTGGTTTCTTTGCAATCGCATTTGGAATGAGCTGATTGACATATTTCGCAAAGTCATCGCCATTTCCTATATATTTGATCGTAAATGTTTTATCTAAATCGATTAAATGTTTTTCAACACTTGCTTTTAATTCCGTCATAGTCGACGGTGATTTGGCGCGCACCGATGTTAATTCTACTGTTCCTGCAATCAATAAACTTAAGCAACTTACTACAATAATTAATAACTTCTTCATAATATTTGTTACGTAATGCCTCTTTTCTGTTGATACCTTATTAGTGTAAAAGGAATTCGACAAAAAAGGATAAATTGTGCAAAAAACCGCATTAAAATGATATAAATTTGATATTTTTTTACTTAAACGATGATTTCCCCTGTTCTTTTTAATAAAAAAACGAGCATAAGACAAAACGCGTCATTTTTCTTTTTTTAGCGTTCGCAATGAAAAACCGGAACCGCATCACTGCGCGATTCCGGTTTTCTTATGCTTTTAGAAGCGATTATTTTTAAACGTATATCTAAACTTCGTTTAACTAGTCAATTATTTACGTTCTACAGCGTGGCCGCCAAATTCATTACGAAGTGCTGCAACAACTTTACCTGTAAATGTATCATCTTCTTGTGAACGGTAGCGCATCATTAATGATAATGCTGTAACCGGAACGGCTGTCCCTAGCTCTAGAGCTGTCTCAACTGTCCATTTACCTTCACCTGAAGAATGCATAACCCCTTTAATTGTTTCTAATTTAGGATCTTTTGAGAATGCATTTTCTGTTAATTCCATTAACCATGAACGGATAACAGAACCGTTATTGAACACATGCGCTACTTTTTCGTAATCATAATCATAATTTGATTTTTCAAGTACTTCAAAGCCTTCTGCGATTGCTGCCATCATCCCATATTCGATCCCATTATGAATCATTTTTAAGAAGTGACCAGAACCCGCTTCACCTGTGTATAGGTAACCGCCTTCTACGCAAATGTCAGCGATGAAAGGTTCGATTGTAGCAAATGCCTCTGCATTGCCACCAATCATCATACAAGCACCATTACGTGCGCCTGATGTACCACCTGATGTACCAACATCCATGAAGTGAATGCCTTGTTGTTTTAAATCATCCGCAAATGCAATTGCTTCTTTGTAATGTGAGTTCCCACCATCAATTAAAATATCGCCTTCTGATAATAAACCTTTTAATGTTTCGATTGTTTGTACCGTAATATCACCTGCTGGTACCATTAACCAAACGATGCGTGGTGTTTCTAATGCGTCAATCATTTCTTCTAAAGATGCTTTATATGTGCCACCTACTGCTGTAAATTTTTCGCCTGCTTCTTGATTCACATCAAAAGCTGTTACCGTGTGTTTGTGATCCATTAAGTTTTCTGCTAAATTGAAGCCCATTTTTCCAAGGCCAACTAAACCAATATTCATAAGGCATTCTCCTTTTTTCTCGTTATTTTCTTTTATTATACCGAATTTTTTTTCATTTTAAAACTATTAATAAGAAATATTTTTTCTAAAGTTGATTATGCTATAATAAATTTACTTTCATATAAAGGAGTTTTCGTATGACGCAAAACACATTACGCAAAATTCAATCCATGTATCCTCGCTTAAGCGATAAAGAGAAAAAGATTGCTGACTTCGTGTTAGAAAACCCAGATCATATTATCCAAAATACAATCAATGGCGTTGCAGAGCAGCTTCATGTGGCAGATGCGACAGTTTTCCGTTTCTGTAAACGCCTTGGCTTTAAAGGCTATCAAGCAATGAAAATTGCCTTAGCCCAAGAAGCCATCGCTCCTTTAAAGCAAATTCATGAAGAAATTCAAGAGGGCGACTCGGAAGAAACAATTACATCAAAAATTTTCAAATCGAATATTCAGACGCTTGAAAATACCGAAAACATTTTAGAAGCACAATCACTAGAGTCAGCAGTAGATCTTTTACATACCGCTTCTGAAGTTTATTTCTTCGGTACAGGTGGATCGATGATCATCGCGATGGATGCTTACCATAAATTTGTACGTACAGGTGTAAAATGTTATTCATTTATTGATTCGCATTTCCAACTGATGGCGGCTAGTCAAATGAAACCTACCGATGTAGCGGTTATCGTCTCCCACTCTGGGAAAAATCGCGACACATTGAATATTGCACGCGTCGTACATGAATCGGGCGCTAAAATCGTGGCGATTACAGGCTTCCCAAAATCAAACTTGGCACAAATTGCCGAAGTATCCCTTTTCACAAGCTCCGAGGAGACGGAATACCGCTCTGAGGCTCTTTCTAGCCGTATTGCACAGCTCAGCTTAATTGATGCGCTATACGTCAATATTATGGTGCTACGTAAGGATACGTCGACAGATGCAATGAAAAAGGTACGTCACGCTATTTTAAATACCCGTATTTAAAAAAAGAATGTAAGCGTTTTACTGAAGAGGTTGAAAAAAAGGTCGGAACAATACTTAATTGTTCCGGCCTTTTTTTATTAAATAAATGCGTTAACGATAAGTGCAAGAATAAACGCTGAGAATGATAATATAGTTTCAAGCGCTGTCCACGTTTTAAATGTTTCTTTAATTGTTAGACCTAAGTATTCTTTTACCATCCAGAAGCCGGCATCATTAACATGTGAGAACATTAATGAACCTGCACCTGTTACAATAACAAGTAATTCTTTGTTGACACCCGTCATATGCTCAATAATTGGCGCTACGATCCCTGCTGCTGTTGTTAAAGCAACTGTTGCTGAACCTGTCGCAATACGGATAAGCCCCGCAATAACGAAAGCTAATACAAGCGGTGATAAATCAAAGTTTTGTGCAAGGTTCCCGATTGTCGCACCAACACCAGAGTCGATTAAAATTTGTTTAAAACCACCACCAGCACCAATGATAAGTGCGATAGAGCCGACTGGCATAATACAGTCTTCTGTAAATTCTTTCATTTGTTTCTTCGTAATACCTAAACGATGTCCTAAGAAATAATACGCAGCAAATACTGAAATTAATAAGGCGATTAACGGACTACCAATAAAAGCAAATACATGTTCTGTGCCTTTACCAGCACCAATTAATTTTGTTAAATAACCAGCCATTGTACCAAATACCATTAAAATAACGGGTAGTAAGATGATGAAGAATGACATACCAGTTGATGGCATTTGTGAGTCATCTTTATCTTCTATAATGATTGTTTTTGGTTCGCCTTCTGGTTTCACACGCTTGCTAATGAATTTGGCGAATAATGGACCGCCTAAAATACCTGCTGGAATGGCGATAATTAATGAGTACAATAATACTTTGCCCATATCAGCACCATAAATACCAATAGCAGCGACAGCCCCTGGGTGTGGAGGAACTAAACCATGAACGATTGATAAACCAGCGATTGCAGGTAACCCAATCAGTAACAAGTTTTTCTTAGAAGCTTTCGCAATGGAAATAATTAGTGGAAGAAGGATTAAAATTCCGACTTCAAAGAATACGGGAATTCCGATAATAAAACCTGATAAAAACATTGCCCATGGCAAACGTTTTTCTCCGAATACTTTAATAAAGAAATTTGCGATTCGCAGTCCGGCACCTGATTCGGCAAGCATCTTACCTAAAATCGTACCTAACGCGATAATACCAATCAAGTGACCTAATGTACCGCCAACACCTGTTTCGTAAGCGGTAACAATTTTATCAAAGGACATGCCTGAGAAAATCGCCAAGAATAAACTAGCAACAACTAAACTAATGAACGCGTGCCATTTGAAGACTGAAACGCCGACAATGACGATGACGATGGCTAATAATGTAATGAGTAATAAATAAGCGTCCAATTACTTCATCTCCTTTGGAATTGTAATTTTTAAAAATGTAAGCATTTTCATTAACGTTATTATACGAAAAAAATTTTCTTTTTTCAATATAAATAATTAAAAAAAATTCATTTCACTCTTGTACTTCAAGAAAAAAATCTGTTTCTTGTGTACGATTTTTATATTCCCTTATTTATTTCTACTATTCATGAACTATTTTTTCATATTGTCAAATAACAAAATTTTACTCATTTCTAAAAAAACGGTATGATAAGAGTAATCGAATAAGGAGTGATAACTATGACATCATTAGCACAGCATTCAGAGTCATTCGAACAGATAGGAAATCATGTAGGAATTTTAGTATTGCACGGCTTTGCGTGTACAACACAATCTGTACAACCGTGGGCAGAGGCTTTTGCCAAACGCGGTTACACGGTAAAAATGCCTATTTTAGCTGGGCATGGTACAACGTCAGAAGATTTATACAATACGACGATTGAACAGCTTGTCCATAGCGCAACGGCTGCTTTAGAATGGCTACAAGAACGCACAGAGCACCAAGTTATTTGCGGGTTCGATTTTGGCGGTACCATCGCGCAGCATCTTGCACAACAATATCACGTAGATGGCTTACTGCTATTAAATGCAGCCTATCAATTACCTGCAAAAATGCTTGATAACGTTGAGGCGGTCATTCAATCAAGCGACACATACGGTCCTATCGGGACAGCTGACATCAAAAATCCACGCGCAACCGTTTATCGCTATGATAAATACCCTGTTGCATTAGCTCGTGAAATGATTATATTTACAAAAGATGTGGCCGCGCAATCAAATCGTATTCAAGCACCGCTCCTTGTTATGCATTCAACAGATGACCATGTGCTTCCACCTCAAACGGTTGATCACTTAATCGCAACAGCTTCTTCAAAAGAAAAACATTTAATTATGTTACAAGATAGCTATCACTATGCGTTAGTTGACTACGATGCACCGCGTATCGTCAAGCAATCTCTCTATTTCGTTAAAGGGATTGATCCAGATCGTTACGCGCAGCCAATTGAAGAAAAACAAAAAAGAAAACGTCGTCGTTAATTTTCCACACAAAAAACCCGGAAACAATTGTTTCCGGGTTTTTTGTGTATTTATTGTTGTTTGATTAATGCGATATGCGTGATTTCTCCATCAGCATCACAATCAATCACAAATTGACCATTTGAATAACGCTCTGCATGACGATATTTCGATACCGCTAACGTTTCCGGCTGTCCTTTTTTCGTTTCAATTACGACTACATCATCTTTTTCTACACGACGCACATCAACAATACGATGTGGTTTTGATTTTAAGTCTCGTAAAATCGTTAAACCGCGTTTTGCACGACCTGTTAATTCAAAATCAGCAATACGCATACGTTTAACTGCCCCGCGATGTGTCACGATAAATACATCGCCCTGATCATCTGCATCGACAATAACAACCGATGCAATATAATCCCCATCTTTTAAGTTTGCTGCTTTAATACCTGCTGTTCGCGTGCTTGTTGGTGCTACCTCTTCCATTGGGAAGCGAAGCTCGTAGCCGTCATGGGTTACTAAAATAACATCTTTCGTGCTATCATCAACAATTTGTGCAAAAATTAACTCATCGCCTTTTTTCACATTCATTGCTTTATACGTTTTATTAAAACGTGTAATTAAATATTCTTCTAGTGCTGTCCGTTTAATTTGACCATTTCTTGTAACTGTCACAACGGAGCGTTTTGCCTTGAAATCCGTTACACCTTCAACCGAAATCAGCTGCTCGTCTGCATCAAGCGGTACAATACTTGAAATGTGTTGTCCAAGATCTTTCCAACGAATGTCTGGAAGATCGTGAACGAGTTGTAAAATATAACGACCTTTATTCGTAAAGAGCATGACATGCTGCTGCGTATTAATGAAAGCTTGATAACATACGTGATCCGATTCTTTCATCGCTAATTCTTTTCCGTTAGATGATTTATATGAGCGTGGACTCGTACGTTTAATATAGCCATCTTCTGTTACAGATACGACTACTTCTTCATTTGGAATTAAAACATCCATATCGACTTTAATTTCTTGCACTTCTGCTTCGATAACGGAATGACGTGTTGTTTTAAAATCTTTTTTAATCGCTGTCAATTCTTTGCGTAATACGGCAATTAATTTTTTATTATCACCTAAAATTTCTTCAAGTTCGCTAACTCGTTTTGTTAATTGTAGATGCTCTTCTTCAAGCTCTGTAATATCAGTATTAGTTAAACGATACAGTTGTAATGATACGATTGCTTCCGCTTGTGTCTCAGAAAACGCAAATTGTTCTATTAAATTATGTTTGGCATCTTTTTTATCTTTTGATGCGCGGATTGCTTTAATAACTTTATCCAAAATAGATAAAGCTTTCATTAGCCCTTCTACAATATGTAGACGTGCTTTGGCTTTTTTTAAGTCAAATTGCGCGCGACGTGTAATAACATCTTTTTGGTGATTTACATACGCTTCCAACATTAATGGCAATGTCATCATTGTTGGTCGACGGTTATGAATCGCAATCATATTAAAGTTATAGGTTACTTGTAAATCCGTATTTTTAAATAAGAATGGTAAAATCGGTGCTGCTGGTGCATCTTTTTTCATTTCAATAACGATACGAAGACCTTGGCGATCTGATTCATCACGCACTTCCGAAATATTATCTAGACGTTTATCTAAACGTAAGTCGTCCATTTTTTTCACAAGATGCGCTTTATTCACGTCAAACGGAATTTCTGTAATGACAATTTGCTCTTTTGACCCTTTTAATTGTTCAATGTCTGTTTTCGCACGTACGATAATTTTACCGCGTCCTGTTTCGTATGCCTTTTTAATGCCCTCTGCACCTTGAATAATACCACCTGTTGGGAAATCTGGACCCGGTAATACCTTCATTAATTCATCAACTGTCACAGTTGGTTTTTTCAAATATAATAATGCAGCGTCAATGACTTCATGAAGTGCATGTGGTGGAATATCCGTTGCATAACCCGCAGAAATCCCGGTTGCGCCATTCACTAATAAATTTGGGAAGCGCGCAGGTAATACAGTTGGCTCTAAATCCTGATCATCAAAGTTTGGAATGAAATCAACTGTTTCTTTTTGTAAATCACGTAATAATTCAATTGAAATTTTTGATAAACGCGCCTCTGTATAACGCATCGCGGCAGGTGGGTCACCATCAAGTGAACCGTTATTACCGTGCATTTCAATTAGTGGCATGCTTGATTTCCAATCTTGACTCATACGAACCATTGCCTCGTACACACTTGTATCACCATGCGGGTGGTAGTTACCAATTACGTTACCGACTGTTTTCGCCGATTTACGGAATGGTTTATCCGCTAAATTCCCTTCATTGAACATCGCATATAAAATACGACGTTGCACGGGTTTTAATCCATCGCGTGCATCTGGTAGTGCACGGTCCTGAATAATATATTTACTATAACGACCAAAACGGTCTCCAATGACATCTTCTAAAGGAAGATTTTGATAGCTCTCAGCCATTACTAAACCTCTCCCTCTGCAATAAACTCATTTTCTAAAATGTTACTATCTTCTTCCATACTGAAGTCAACATTGGATTCAATCCATTTACGACGGGGCTCTACTTTATCACCCATCAATGTCGAAACACCGCGTTCAGCGCGCTCTAAATCATTAATTGTTACACGAATTAATGTACGTGTTTCAGGATTCATTGTTGTATCCCATAATTGGTCAGCGTTCATCTCACCTAACCCTTTATAGCGTTGTAGAATGTAGCCTTTCCCAACTTTTGCAATGGCACCATCTAAATCCTCATCTGTCCAAGCATATTCAATGACTTCTTTACGGCCACTACCTTTAGATATTTTATATAAAGGTGGCAGTGCAATATATACTTTTCCTGCTTCAATAAGCGGGCGCATATAACGGAAGAAGAATGTTAATAATAGCACCTGAATATGCGCACCATCTGTATCGGCATCGGTCATAATGATTACTTTATCGTAAGCAGAATCCTCTACTTTAAAATCTGTACCAATCCCTGCTCCAATTGCATGAATAATCGTCGCAATCTCTTCATTTTTTAAAATATCTTGCATTTTTGCTTTTTCAGTATTCACAACTTTCCCACGTAATGGCAAAATCGCTTGGAATGTACGGTCACGCCCCTGTTTCGCAGAACCACCCGCAGAATCCCCTTCGACTAAATACAATTCATTTTTCGACGCATTTTTTGATTGTGCAGGCGTTAATTTACCCGACAAGATATTTGCTTGTTTTTTGTTTTTCTTGCCGTTACGCGCATCCTCACGTGCTTTACGCGCCGCTTCACGCACTTGTTGTGCACGAATTGCTTTACGAACAAGTGATGCAGATAGATCTGCGTTTTCTTCTAAAATGTACATCAATTTTTGTTGAATCACACCATCGACTGCACCGCGTGCTTCACTTGTGCCTAATTTACCTTTTGTTTGGCCTTCAAATTGTAAAAGATTTTCAGGAATTCGCACCGAAATAATCGCTGCTAAGCCTTCTCGAATATCTGAACCATCTAAGTTTTTATCTTTTTCTTTTAACAAACCAATTTTGCGAGCATAGTCATTAAAGACGCGTGTCATCGCTGTTTTTGCACCGGTCTCATGTGTACCGCCATCGCGTGTACGAACATTGTTGACAAATGACAGAATCGTTTCTGAATAGCCATCGTTAAATTGGAATGCAAACTCGACCTCAATTTCATCTTGAGTTCCTTCAATATAGTGAACGGGGTGTAATACGTCTTTATCTTCATTTAAATAAGATACGAAAGCTTCGATCCCATTATCATAGTGATATACTTCATGTTTTTCTGTTGCTTCTTCAATTAGTTCAATTTTTAAACCTTTTAGTAAAAAGGCAGACTCACGCAAACGCTCTGCTAAAATGTCGAAATTGAATTTTGTAACAGAGAAAATTTCTGGGTCTGGTTTGAAATGCACCATTGTCCCAGAATCTTTTGTTGAACCGATATGTTCTAATGTTGTAGCTGGCTTCCCGCCATTTTCAAAGCGCATATAATATTTTTCACCGTTACGATGAATTTCTAATTCCAATAAACTTGATAAGGCATTTACAACAGATGAACCTACACCATGTAAACCACCACTTGTTTTATAGCCACCTTGACCAAATTTACCGCCGGCATGTAGCACCGTAAAAATAACTTCTGGTGTTGGTTTGCCAGTTTTGTGCATCCCTGTAGGTAAACCACGTCCATGGTCAATGACCGTAATCGATTGATCTTCATGAATTTTTACGATGATATGATTACCATATCCTGCTAATGCTTCATCGACTGCGTTATCGACAATTTCGTAAACAAGGTGATGTAGACCACGTCCATCCGTAGAACCGATATACATCCCTGGTCGTTTTCGAACCGCTTCTAATCCTTCTAATACTTGAATCGCATCTTCATTATAAGATGTCATTGTTTGTTTTGTTGTCAAAAAAATTCCCCCTAGTGCAAACACCCGTTCGTATTTCCTTAGTTTAACACTCATTATATCACTGTCAACTGCTCACGTCACGAATTGACTCACGCATTATTGTACTACAAACGTTGAATTGAAAGCAAAATAAGAATAGAATATGAAAGACAAATGTTCAATTGTAACCTGTTTATCATATATGCTAAAATAATTAGTATATATTATTAGCACCTACTACTAAAATTTAAAAGGAGCTCTTTGCATGAACTTATTTCTTGTCCTTATCTTAGCTTATTTATTGGGTTCTATTCCAACGGGCTTATGGATTGGCCGTGCATTTTTTAAAACAGACATCCGCGAACACGGCAGCGGTAACTTAGGCGCCACGAATACATTTCGTGTACTCGGAAAACCAGCTGGCTCTATTACGATGGTCATCGATATTTTAAAAGGAACAGCAGCTACGCTATTACCTACATTAAGTGTTTTTGCTGGTAGTGGTGTACCACCGCTAGTTGCCGGCCTGGTAGCTGTTGTTGGACATGTATTCCCGATTTTCGCAAAATTTCGCGGAGGTAAGGCGGTTGCTACATCAGCTGGCGTTCTTTTAGGCTATCACTGGCCCGTTTTCCTTTTAATTGTCCTTGCTTTCTTGGTATGCTTAAAAGTGTTCAAAATGGTTAGCCTTGCTTCGATGTTTGGTGGTGTTGTTGCCTTTGTTTATGCCGTTGTACATTTTTTCATGACAGACGATTGGCTATTATTATTAATCATTACGTTATTAGCTGGTTTTGTTATTTATCGTCATCGTTCAAATATTCAACGCATTAAAGCTGGCACCGAACCAAAAGTCACTTGGCTATAACAAAGGAGTGTTTTCCATCATGAAAATTGTTATTTCAAATGCTGCATTAAATTGGTTCAAAGAAGAAATGGATGCCGAGCCTTCAAGCTCGATTAAGTTTTTCGCGCGCTATGGCGGATCGAATCCATTTCATGAAGGCTATTCAATTGGTGTCACATTTGATGATCCGATTGAAGAAGCTGTCATAAATGATGTAGATGGTATTCATTTCTTTATCGAAAACGATGATTTATGGTTTTTTAATGACCACGATTTACATGTTGATGTAAACACTGAATTAGAAGAGTTAACGTATGACTATGTAAAACCATAGCACCTTCTCTACATAAAAAGAGACTTTGACATACGTGTAAAAATGACCACTTCTAGGAGTATAAGAAAAACCGGAATCGCGCAGTAGTGCGGTTCCGGTTTTTCGTTGTGAACGCTAAAAAAAGAATGGGGCGTTTTTTGTTCCGGCCCTTTTTTACTATGTAAGCATTTAAGCTTGTTGTTCCGCAATTTCAATATATTTATTGAACCATTCTTCATTTATTTTTTTAAATGATACAGGACGGAAATTTTCTTTTTTCACAATAATATGCTCTGTTGTCGCTGTCGCAGCTACGGTACCATCTTCATGTAGTACTTCGTAAGCGTAGACTGTTCGCAATTTATCTTGTGATTTTACCCATGTTTTAACAAAAGCCGGCTCCCCATAGCGAAGGGCTGCTTTATAGTTAATATTGACGTTCATAACTGGTGATACATAGCCTTTTTCTTCTACTTCAATGAAAGAATATCCAAGATCTGTAATGAGTTGTGAACGTCCTAATTCAAGCCACACGACGTAATTGGCATGATAAACGACACCCATTTGGTCTGTTTCTGCATAGCGAATTTCGATTTCCTTTATACTTGTAAACATAATTGGTCACCTCAGCACCCATTATGACGCAGTTACCAACAAAAGAAAAGACTTGAATTAACGCGCTGCGGCTTCTTTGGCAACAAGTAAGCTAACGTATTTATTTTTCTTCCATATGCTTGACCACTGACTGTTAGGAACTGACTGATTGCCGTCATATGGCGCAATTTCAATTGTAATACCGGTTTTTCCAGTCGTCGCCACAAACCAATCCTGTCCAGCGCCAGAACCACTCACAGCGCCTGTAGTGTTGTCTGGGCGATATCCTGTCACTTGTTGAAACTGCATCACGAGTGGTCGATGCTGTGCTAATTGTGTCGCATTTTGTTTGTATTTCCAGTACAGTATTTCTCCTGATGAATGATAGGCAATATAGGTTTTAAAATTATACGCTTTCACAAACTTCACCATGGCTTTTGTTTCAGGCTCTGACACAGCACTCGGACCCTTATAAAACTGGTAAGAGCGTACTCTAGGTGATGTAGACGTTTGCTTCCATACAACATTGTAGTTACGATTCAAATCTACACCACAAATATTCGCTTTATAGCGCGCAAAGTTTTTACTATTGCCATTAATAGGCTAACACTTTTGCGCGTTTTTCAGCTGATACCCTGCTTAATTGTTTTTATAGGTTATTTTTTATTTTATATAGACTAGCGAGTTATTATTTTTCATAAAAATTATATAAAAAAAGAAGATAAGGTTTGCACCTTATCTTCTTACAAGCATACGCTTCAAATTATTTGTTTTCAGCTAATTTATTACGTAATACCATTTGTAGGATACCGCCGTTACGGTAGTAATCTACTTCTACTTCTGAGTCAAAACGAGCTAATACGTCGAATTTAACTTCAGAACCGTCAGCTTTAGTAGCTGTTACAGTTAAGATATCGCGAGGTTTAACGCCTTCAGCGATGTTTACTGCGAATGTTTCGTCACCTTTTAAGCCTAGTGATTCAGCGTTGTCACCATTTAAGAATTGTAATGGAAGAACACCCATGAATACTAAGTTAGAACGGTGAATACGTTCGTATGATTCAGCGATAACTGTTTTAACGCCTAGTAAGTTAGTACCTTTGGCAGCCCAGTCACGAGATGAACCCATACCGTAGTCTTTACCAGCTAATACTACTAAACCAGTGTTTGTTTCAGCATATTTCATTGCAGCATCGTAAATGTACTCAACATCACCTGTTGGCCAGTAAGTAGTGAAACCACCTTCTGTACCTGGAGCGATTTGGTTACGGATACGGATGTTTGCGAATGTACCACGCATCATAACTTCGTGGTTACCACGACGAGAACCGTAAGAGTTGAAGTTACGGATTTCAACACCGTTTTCAATCAGGTATTTACCTGCTGGTGTTTCTTTACCAATTGCACCTGCTGGTGAAATATGGTCAGTTGTGATAGAGTCACCAAACTTAGCTAATACACGTAAACCAGAAAGCGTTTCGATATCTTCTGGAGTAGCAGATAAGTTTTGGAAGAATGGTGGGTTTTGGATATAAGTTGATTTAGTATCGAACTCATATAAAGTGTCAGTTGAAGTTTCGATTGCGTTCCAAGCTTCGTTAGCAGTGAATACAGTTTCATATTCTTTTTGGAATAGGTCACGAGTTACAACTTGGTTTAATACAGCGTTGATTTCATCAGTTGTAGGCCAGATATCATCGAAGAATACATCGTTGCCATCTTTGTCTTTACCGAATGAATCTTCACGTAGGTCGATATCAACTGTACCAGCTAATGCGTAAGCTACAACTAATGGAGGAGCAGCTAAATAGTTAGCTTTTACAAGTGGGTGAACACGGCCTTCGAAGTTACGGTTACCAGAAAGTACTGAAGTTACGAATAAATCATTTGATTTGATTGCATCTTCGATTTCTGGAAGTAATGGACCTGAGTTACCGATACATGTAGTACAGCCGTAACCTACAGTGTTGAAACCTAATTGATCTAGGTATTCAGTTAAACCAGAATCATTTAGGTAACCAGTTACAACTTTTGAACCTGGTGCTAATGAAGTTTTAACCCATTTAGGAACAGTTAAGCCTTTTTCAACCGCTTTTTTAGCTACAAGACCAGCAGCGATTAAAACGTATGGGTTAGAAGTATTTGTACAAGAAGTGATTGCAGCGATTGCTACAGCACCTGCAGGGATTTCAACATCGCCTTCAGCGAATTTAGCTGTAGAAGATTTAGTGAATTCTTCTTCAGTTAAGCCGAAACCTTGTACGCCTGATGGAGCTACAACTACTTCGTGGTAGCGTTTTTTCATGTTTGATAATGGAATTAAATCTTGTGGACGTTTAGGACCAGAAAGATTTGGTTCGATAGCATTTAAATCGATTTCTACTACTGAAGTGTAGTTAGGTTCTAAAGTTGGATCGAAGAACATGTTGTTCGCTTTTAAGTAAGCTTCTACAACAGCGATGTGTTCTTCGTCACGACCTGTTAAACGCATGTAGTTTAATGATTCTTCATCGATTGCGAAGAAACCACAAGTAGCACCGTATTCAGGAGCCATGTTTGAAATTGTAGCACGGTCAGCTAATGGAAGACCTACAACGCCAGGACCGAAGAACTCAACAAATTTGTTAACTACGCCTTTTTTACGTAATTCTTGAGTTACTTTAAGTGCTAAGTCAGTTGCAGTTGTGCCTGAAGGTAATTTACCTGATAATTTTACACCGATTACTTCTGGAACTGGGAAGTAAGAAGGTTGTCCTAACATACCAGCTTCAGCTTCGATACCACCAACGCCCCATCCAAGAACGCCGATACCATTGATCATTGTTGTATGAGAGTCAGTACCTACTACTGAGTCAGGGAATGTTTCGAATGTACCGTCAGCGTTTTCGTTAACGTGTACTACTGGAGCTAAATACTCTAAGTTTACTTGGTGAACGATACCAGTTGCTGGTGGTACTGCACGGAAGTTGTTGTAAGCAGTTTGAGCCCATTTTAAGAAGTTGTAACGTTCAGCGTTACGTTCGAATTCAAGGTCCATGTTTGCTTTAAGTGCACCAGCGTTACCGTATTTATCAACTTGTACAGAGTGGTCAATTACTAAATCAACTGGGATTGCAGGGTTGATTTCGTCTGGGTTACCACCCATGTCTTTCATTGCTGTACGTAGAGAAGTTAAATCTACTACTACTGGTACACCAGTGAAATCTTGTAATACTACGCGAGATGGTTTGAATGGTACTTCACCAGTTGTGTCTGCTTCTTTTGTACCCCATTTTGCTAAGTTATCTACGTGCTCTTCTTTGATTACGTAGTTGTCATATTGACGTAATACTGATTCAAGTAATACTTTGATTGAGTAAGGTAAGTTAGATACTTTTGCTACGCCTGCTTCTTCAATCGCGTTAAGGTTATAATAGTTGTACGTTTTACCATTAACTTCGAAAGATGCGCGGCTGTTGTGTAAGTTTGCCATTATTGATGGTCCCCCTCTAATATGTTCATAATGAAAAGGTTACAAATTTTGTACTACTTTTCTCCAAAACCAATGATACCGAACGACAGCACATAAGTAAATAAAATTATTTTTATGCGTTGTGATAAGTTTTATTTATGACCTCGTTAGTGGATGAAGCGTTTCCGTTCATTTTCTGATGGGATTTTGCATGTTTTACTAACTTTCGATAAGGAATATCTATTTTTCGCAACAATATCATACATCTGGTTACTGAATGCTTTAGGGATGTATTTTCCAAAATGCATAAAATGATATGGCTTTTTCAAATAACGTGCAACGAAAAAGATTGCCTGTGACTTTGTATAAATGACATTTTGATGCTTGACAACGACTGTATTTAAATCCTTTACGAGCACTCCCGGTAATTCCTGTGCCGCTAATTCGCCTTGTAGCGGTGCAAATAGAAAACTTTCACTAGTTTCATGGTCTAAAATAAACTGAACAGCGGAAGAACAAAATCCACAGTCACCATCATAAAATAAAATTGGTCTACTCATTCATACTGCCTTCCTTCAATATTATGGCCTCTAAAACACTCGTTTGACTGATTTTTACTACATAAGTAGTGAATTTTCAAAATTTACGAGCATTTTATCCACTTTCATTATACGAAATTATACAAAAAAAATCCACCTTCCTTCTATTATAATAGAAGGGAAGATGGAAAACGTTAACAATCTGTTAACACAATATAGGTCGCTTCTACTGGTCCATGAACCCCAACGACTAGTTTCATTTCAATATCCGCTGAATTACTAGGACCTGAAACATAATCGATAGCATGTGGTAATAGCTCACCACGATCTACACGTTGCTGAATTGCTTGTGATGCCTGCGTCATACGAGGTAGTAACGAGCTTTGTGGAATAATAGCGACAAATGCATGTGGTAATAAGCCAACCGCTTTCCCGGCCCCGTCTGCTGAATACAACACAACCGTTCCCGATTCCGCTAACGCATATTCACTAAATACGAGACCAATACGCGCAGCATTTGCTTCTGCAAAATTTTCTTCACGCGTTTTTTGATTACTCCATGTATACACCGCCGTATTTTGCGCTGGCAATATTGTGGTGAATAACGGCGTTAAGCCATACTCTGCAAAGCGTGGATCATCCCAGACAGACAACGGACCACCGTATTTGTTGACAACTTGCGCCACCGCTTCGGATAAATTTTCGCGTGTTGTTTCCACAACATCTGTATGAATGCGTGTGCACTGCTCTTTAAATGCCACGAGTAATTCCGCATTATTCATTGGCGTATAATGTTGCTCCTGTG
Organism: Kurthia populi; assembly: GCF_042686175.1. NCBI lineage: Bacteria > Bacillati > Bacillota > Bacilli > Caryophanales > Caryophanaceae > Kurthia > Kurthia populi. The sequence continues at coordinate 43,008 of NZ_JBHUOR010000140.1, forward strand.
GTCGATGTTGCCAGTTACGCGCTGGTTTTTTTGTCGTATTGACATCACGCTGTAGTCGAGAGGCAAGTGTTGCTAAAAATTGTGTTTTTTCCATTATGCTTCCCCACCTTTATCACGTTTATCAAACCAATCACGTAAACTTTCCCTTTTAGGCGCTGGAAAGTCCCGTATATCCGTCCAAGCTTTTAATGGTCCAGGTCCTTTTGAAATCATATCATCTTTTGCAAATGGGCGAATGGCCGTTGCCGCAACTTTTGTGCCGAGACGATATAGTGGCGAACGCGAGGCACCAAATTCAAATAATTTCATCATCGCACCTTCCGCTACTGGCGCACGTCCTTCTTCTTCGACAATAACTTGGCGATGCTTTAATAATAATTCATGTAACGGAATTTTCACCGGACATACATCGGTACATGCACCACATAGGCTAGAGGCATAAGGTAATTCTTTATAATCATCATAGCCTGCTAATAATGGTGTCAGTACCGCACCAATCGGCCCTGAATAAATCGAATTGTACGAATGCCCGCCGATATGACGATACACCGGACAAGTATTAACACATGCACCACAGCGAATACATTGCAGCACCTCTTCAAAGTCTCCACCTAAAATCGATGAACGACCATTATCCAATACAACGAGGTGGAATTCCTCAGGACCATCTACTTCATCGCGATGCTTTGGCCCTGTGACAATATTGACATAGCTCGATAATTTTTGCCCAACTGCACTACGTGTTAGCATACTTACTAATACATCGAGCTCCTCCATCGACGGCACAAGACGCTCCATCCCCATGACTGCAATATGCGTTTTTGGAATCGTTGTGACAAGGCCGCCATTGCCTTCATTCGTAACTAAACAAATCGAGCCGCTATCTGCAACAGCAAAATTACAGCCCGTCACCCCTAAATCTGCCGTTAAAAATTCATCCCGTAAAATACCGCGCACATAGCGTGCTAGTTCGCCCGCTTCGGATGTATTTTGTGGGTCATAGCCCAACTTTTCAACGAATACCTCTTTAATTTGGTCTTTATTTTTATGCAATGACGGTGCAACAATATGTGATGGCTTATCGCCTTCTAATTGAAGAATATACTCCCCTAAATCCGTTTCAAGCACTTGGCAACCCTCTGCCTCTAATGCCTCATTTAAGCTAATTTCTTCGGTAACCATTGATTTTGATTTAACAATTTTTTTGGCGTTTTTTTGACGTACGACCTCACGAATATACGCATTGGCGTCTTCTGCATCGCGAGCAAAATGTACATGACCACCTGCTTTTTCGACATTGCTTGCAAGCTCGTGTAAATAGTAATCTAAGTTTTCTAGCACATGCTGGCGAATTTCCTGCGCATGGTTTCGCCACTCTTCCCAGTCACCTAATTCCTCCACAGCATCTAGGCGCTTTGTATACAAATGATTTTGTGCAGATGCAACAGCACCTCGCATAAAATCATTTTGTAAATTTTCTTCTACATTATCATTAAATTTATGTTGGTTAAATTGAATCGCCATTCGCTACACCCCCTCATGCTGCGTTAAAACTTCCGCAATATGCATCGTTGTCATTTTTTCACCACGACGATGCATACGCCCATTAATATTCATCATGCATCCTCCATCTGAGGCAATTAAATAGTCTGCATCGGTTTGCAGTGCACAATCTACTTTTTCATCGACCATTTGCTCTGAAATGTCGCCCATTTTCACAGAGAATGTGCCACCAAAACCACAGCAATTATGCGCATTCGGCAGTTCTACAAGCTCTAGCCCTTTGACATGCTGTAATAAAATACGTGGCTCATCTTTGACGCCGAGTAAACGCGTCATATGACAAGATGAATGATAGGTCACGCGATGGGGAAAACTAGCTCCTACATCGGTTACGCCCAATACGTTGACTAAAAATTCTGTTAATTCATGCGTTTTATCAGCTACAAGCTGTGCTTTCTTTGCATAAATAGGATCATCCGCAAAAATATGCGGGTATTCCTTAAACATCGTTGCGCATGAGCCAGATGGTGTCACAATACATTCTTCATGTAAAAATGTATCAATCATATGGCGCATCGGTTCCTTAGCATCTTTTACATACCCAGAATTATATGCTGGCTGCCCACAGCAAACCTGCCCTTTTGGAAAGGTCACCTCACACCCAAGTGACTCGAGTAATTGTACCGTTGCTTTCCCTACATTTGTTTGAAATACATCGACTAAACATGTCGCAAATAATGCCACTTTCATCAAACATTCCCCCTCAAAAATGGATAATTGGCTATATGACTAAGTATAACGCTGTCAATCATTGGAATACTTACTATTCCAAAAAAGAATAGTTCTTATCGTTATGCCTACTTTTCGGAATACAAAAAGCAGGAAACGCTTTTTACGTTTCCTGCTTCATTTATACATAAGCTGTGCCTCATAAGCGCGGTGTAATTGCTGTTGTAGATTCAGTGTTAGCAATATGAATGGCTGATGCTGATACACGCGCCTCACAAGCTGATTCAGCCGTTCTGGCGCTGTAACGGCTAAAAAGCGTCTTGTTTGCTGGCTATCTACCGTTACTAAAAGAAGCTGGTCAATATCCGCTAAATCGCTTAATGCGCGCTCCGCCTGTAGCATAAAATCATAGCCTGGATACTGCTGTTCAAATCTCTCGATAATCGGCGCAATATACTTTTTTAAATTCGCCCATGTTTGCGGTTCATCGAGCCAGGTCATCGCATAGGCAATCGCCCATTTCAGTTCATAATAGGCTGGTTTATCCATTAACAACCTTGCATCCTCTGCCTCATACCACTGCTCAAAGTAGCAAAGCGCATCAATCATTACCATATGCTGTGGTAGTTGCTGCGTATGCAATGCCTGACGCAATGCATCAATTTTAGTGCACATTTCTGAGTTTGCTGTCGGCTCATATAATGCAAGATGCACATGCGCACAGTCTGCTAAAATTTGTCGCACAATACTCACTTGCTGAAAACGCGGCAATTGCAATACCGTTTTAGCTTCATTCATATTTTGCCGTTCAAAATCGTCTCGAAGCTGGAGTGATAGCTGCTGCTCTAGCATAAGTAGTTGTTCGATATGGTGTCGCATATGCGCCACCTCCCTTTTAACTGCTATTCCCGCTTTCATTTTCTTAAAAACGCGCTAGTTTTTCTTTTGCTTGTGTATCACCTTGTAATGCCGCACGTTGATACCAATATTTCGCCTTTTGTAAATTTTGCATCGTCCCAATGCCTTCTTCATAGCAAAAGCCCACATTGTATTCTCCTTCGACATCTTGCCCTGTTGCTGCTTGTAAATACCAGATGAACGCCTCATCAAATGCCGCACGTTGCATTGCTTTATGCCCTAAATAATTTGCCGCATATAAATCGCCATTATTTGCTGCCTGTTCAAACCAATAAAGAGAAGTCTCCTCATCTAGTTCAACGCCGACACCATTTTCAAACATATACCCAAGCGTAAACATCGACTCAGATACACCAAGCATTGCCGCTTTTGAAAACCAATGATATGCGATTTCATCGTTTTGCGGCACTGTTTCGCCGCGGAAATACATATCTGCGTAATTATTCATCGCATCTGCAAGCCCAGCCTTCGCCGCATACTCATAATACGAAAAGGCTTTTTCAATATTTTCATCGACACCAATGCCTTCATAATAAAAGTTTCCTAACCAGTACATTGCCGCTAAATAGCCGTTGTCTGCCGCAAGCTCAAAGCAACTCACACTAAGTGCCATCATACCAATACCACGATATAAGTGTCCCAACTCATATTGTGCTTCTTTTTGATTCGCTACACTTTGCTGTAACAAGCTCACTGCCTCTGCTACTAGTACATCATCAATAAAGACAGGCTCGCTTTGATCATCGCTTGGATTTTGCAATTCTTGCTGCATTTTTTTAATTAACACATGGGTATCACTATGTATAGCCGCGAGTTGTTGTTGTAGTAATTGCTCGCGTGTTTGTTTATTAAATTCCATACGTCCGCTCACTCCTCAATAAGTTGAGTATAGCACTTTATTCGCACTAAAAAAAAGAACCGCCCGAAGCGATTCCTTTTTATGTGTTCTATTGTAAAACCCTTTGTTTGAACGCTGAACATATCGTATCTGCCCTTTTAAACACTATGTATAGGCTAAGATAACCCCTTATCTTAACGTACGATACGACATTTCAGTATTTCTTCCGTTGACAGAATGCTTACACCCCTTTTGTAAAAGCTCTGTCAAGCTGTTATGATACAGATTATTCAGAAGAAATATTCCATATCGGCATCAATAACGCTCGATCTCTCCCATAAAATCGATTGTTTATAAAAATGTAATAAATATTCTTAATAGATGATGCCGTATGTTTTAACATTTTCTATTTTACCATCGGAATAGTTTATTTGTACAGTATTTTTTATAATTTTTTAATTAATCTGTTATAAGACAATAATAAAAAGGCCACCTCATCGTCCCCTAGATTTGACAGCCCTTTATCCCTTATTTGATTGTAATAATATTAAAATAATTTAGCAAAATCTCCTGCTTTTGAAGAAATGACTTGCTCGAATTGATGCATCTCAATGCGATCTGCATTATCGACTAATCGTTTTTCAACAATACCGCGCTCATTAATCATTGCTTCGATTGGCTTTAATTGATTACGATGTAGTTTCATCATTAAGTGACCGTCCATCTCATATCGAATCCCTTTTGATGTTTTATCTCGTTGAATACTTGCTGCTTGTAACGATTGAATTGCTTCTACAAAGTTGTTCATGCTGTACACTCCTTTTATTTATAAGATAGTCTACTATTGCCGTTTTCTTTTTTCGTAAAACACAGTGTTTTTCCTTTTTTAGGAATATCATGCATATAGTAGTGAATCTATTCCATTTCACTGCAAAAATACACATAAAAACCGTCTTCTATTGTTTACAATCCTACAAAAAAAGCAGGAAACCGTTGTATCCGTTTCCTGCTTGCTTTATGCGTTATTACACAAATGCCTTATGAGATTGTTCGTATTTTTTAATATGCTCATCATATTGAATTGTTAACGAAATTTCATCCCAACCATTTAATAATGTCTCTTTATAATAGCCATCAATGTCGAAATGATACACTTTGTCACCTACTGTTACCGTTTGCTGCGCTAAATTAACGATAGCTTCCGTTGGATTTGCTTCTGCTGTCGCTAAAATCTCTTCCACTTCTGGAATCGATAATTCAATCGGTAAAATACCATTTTTAAAGCAGTTGTTATGGAAAATATCCGCATAACTCGGTGCAATAATAACATTAAAACCATAGTCTAAGATGGCCCATGGTGCATGTTCACGAGAAGAGCCACAGCCAAAGTTATCATGTGCGACTAAAATGCTTGACCCTTTGTATTGCGGCTGATTTAAGACGAAATCTTCAATTGGATTTCCTTGTGCATCGAAACGCCAGTGATAAAAAACATATTGACCAAAGCCTGTACGCTCAATACGTTTTAAAAATTCTTTTGAAATGATTTGATCGGTATCTACGTTTTTGCGATTTAATGGCGTTAATACACTGTTTACTTGATTGATTGGTTTCATTCGGCTCTCCTCCTATACAGATGCTTTCATAATTTCTCGAACGTCAACGAAATGGCCAGCGATTGCGGCTGCTGCGGCCATTGGAGGCGATACTAAATGCGTACGTGAGCCCGCACCTTGACGGCCTTCAAAGTTACGATTAGATGTTGACGCACAGCGTTCACCAGCAGGTACCACGTCCTCATTCATCGCTAAGCACATCGAACAACCAGATTCGCGCCATTCAAAGCCTGCATTTAAGAATACTTGATCTAGCCCTTCTGCTTCTGCTTGCTGTTTGACAGAATAAGAACCTGGTACAACGATTGCACGTACACCATCATGCACTTTCTGTCCTTGGATAACCGCTGCAGCTGCACGTAAATCATGTAAACGAGAGTTTGTACACGAACCGATAAAGACATGTTGAATGGCGATGTCCGTAATTGGGGTGCCTGCTTCTAAATCCATATATGTTAATGCTTTTTCAAGTGCTTGTTTATCTGATTCTTCTGCGAAGTCAGCTGCTGTTGGCACCGTTTGTGAGACGCCAACCCCCATAGATGGGTTTGTGCCCCATGTCACGATTGGCTCGATTTCAGATGCTTGAATAATGCGAACTTCATCGTATGTGGCATCTGCATCAGACGCTAGTGATAACCAATGTGTCGCAGCTTCTTCAAATTGCTGTTGTGGCGCGAATTTACGCCCTTTAAGATAATCAACGGTAATTTGGTCTGGTGAAATTAGTCCCGCTTTTGCACCCGCTTCAATCGACATATTACAAATCGTCATACGTTCTTCCATTGATAGCTTATGGATGGCATCACCAGTAAATTCAATGATATGTCCCGTACCCATATCAATACCGAATTTCGCAATAATGGCTAAAATAATATCTTTTGCCGCAACACCAAAGCCTAATTCACCTTCAACACGTACTTCCATCGTTTTCGGTTTATTTTGCCATAAAGTTTGCGTGCTGAGTACATGTTCTACTTCAGATGTCCCAATTCCAAAAGCAATGGCACCAAAAGCACCATGTGTCGATGTATGCGAGTCGCCACAAACAATTGTTTTACCCGGCTGTGTTAAGCCCAGTTGTGGCCCAATAACATGGACAATCCCTTGGTCTGGGTGGCCCATATCTGCTAGCTCTATACCAAATTCCTTACAATTATCAGCAAGTGTCATAATTTGCTTTTTAGCAATCGGGTCATTGATGACTGGTAAATTTTGCGTTGGTACGTTGTGATCCATCGTTGCAAATGTTAAATCTGGACGACGCACTTGGCGATTGTTTAAGCGTAAGCCTTCAAATGCTTGTGGACTCGTTACTTCATGGACTAAATGTAGGTCGATGAATAATAAATCCGGTTTACCAGGCTCCTCATAAACGATGTGATTATCCCAAACTTTTTCAATAATATTTTTTCCCATATATCGTCATCCTTTCTTATAGTAGATTTGCTAATGTATCAGGTACATACGATGGATTAATTTCTGCAATAACTTTTTCTGTCCATTCATCTGTTGATAATGCGGCTGTTCCTTTTGCCGCCATATCGCCTGTGAAGAACCCTTGCTCAAATACGCGCGCAACAGCTTGCTCAATTTCTTTTGCTTCATCTGATAATTCAAACGTATATTGCAAAAGCATCGCCGCAGATAAAATCGTTGCAGCAGGATTCGCAATACCTTGACCTGCAATATCTGGTGCTGAGCCATGGACTGGTTCGTATAAACCAAAGTTATCGCCACGCATAGATGCAGAAGGTAGCACCCCTAGTGAACCTGTAATAACAGAGGCTTCATCTGATAAAATATCACCAAACATATTTTCCGTTACGATGACATCATAGGAAGCGGGGTTCGTAATTAATTTCATTGCTGTTGAGTCAACTAAGCTATGTTCTACTTCCACATCTGGGTAATCCGCTTTTTTCTCCTCAACAATTTGGCGCCATAAGCGAGATGTATCGAGTACATTCGCCTTATCTACCGATGTTAAACGTTTGTTGCGTAGACGAGCTAACTGGAAGGCATTGTCGACAATGCGCTCGATTTCTTTACGGCTATATGTGAGTGTGTCGTACGCATTTTCCTCATCGCGGTTACGTTCACCGAAGTAGAGACCTCCTGTTAATTCACGCACGATTAGTAAATCTACGTCCTTCACGTTTTCTTCTTTTAAAGGAGACGAGTGTAACATCGATGGAATCGCTTGAACCGGACGTAGGTTAGAGAATAAATCAAAGTGCTTACGAATGCGTAACAAGCCTTTTTCTGGGCGTAAATCTGATGGGTTATTGTCCCATTTTGGCCCTCCAACTGCACCTAATAAAATCGCATCGCTCGCCTCACATAAATCAATTGTTTCTTGAGGTAGCGGATCATTGAATTGATCAATTGCCGCACCACCAATAGCACCTACTGCGATGTGGAATGTATGATTGTATTTTTGTGCGATAGCTTGTAGTACTTGTACAGCACTTGACACGATCTCTGGACCGATGCCGTCACCTGGTAAAGCCGTAATTTTCTTTTCCATAAGAATGTCTCCCTTCAAAGTTAAACAGTATGTAATAGATGAGACTGCCCCGTTTGAGGCAGTCTCAAGTAGTTATGCTAATTCTTTTACGCGTAATTGCGCTTGAATAATTTCACGATTAATCGCATCAAGATACGCTTCAGCAGAAGCTTTCAAAACATCTTGTGCCGCGTCACGCCCACGATATTTACCATCTTTGTAAGCAATATTAATCACTGCTTCACCTAATGCATCGCGGCCTGAGCCAACAGATGATACGCGATAATCTAAAATTTTCACCGGTTCCTCGACTAATTTTTCAAGTGTATTGAAGATAGCTTCAACAGAACCTGAGCCAGTAGAAGCAACCGTTACTTCTTCACCCGAAGGTTTCGTTGCGCGTACCGTTGCAGTCGGAATATTTTCCGTACCATATTGTACTTGCACAGATTGTAAAACGTATTTCGGAATATCAGCTACTTCTAGCGTCTCATCCGTTAATAACGTCAATAAATCTTCTTCGGTAATTTCTTTTTTCTTATCTGCTAACTCTTTGAATGCAACAAATGCATTTTGTAGACGATCATCTGCTAAATCAAAGCCCATCTCGATTGCCCGCTCTTTGAACGCATGACGACCTGAGTGTTTCCCTAGCACAAGTGGCACTTTATTTTCACCGACAAGCTCCGGTGTAATGATCTCATACGTCTCTGGATTTTTCAGTACACCGTCTTGGTGAATGCCTGACTCATGAGCGAAAGCATTTTTCCCAACGATAGCTTTGTTTGGCTGAACAGGAGAACCTGTCAATTTGCTAACAAGGCGAGATGTACGTGTAATTTCCGAAAGATTAAGACCTGTTTCCGTCTGATAAATATCGTTACGAATGTGTAGGGCGACACCGATTTCTTCTAGTGAGGCATTCCCTGCACGTTCGCCGATACCATTGATTGTACATTCTACTTGACGTGCACCATTTTCAATTGCTGCAATCGAATTCGCTACAGCCATTCCTAAATCATCATGACAATGAGATGAGAATTTCACTAAGTCGCTGTTTGGAATTTCTTCAATCAAGTATTTGAATAATGCACCGTACTCAGCAGGACTTGCGTAGCCTACTGTATCTGGTACGTTAATCGTTGTAGCACCTGCTTTGATTACTTCATCGATGATGCGTACTAAAAATTCCTTATCCGAACGGAAGGCATCTTCAGCAGACCACTGAACAAGCGGGAAAAATTGCTTTGCATACTTTACAGCAGCAACACTCGCTTCAATCACTTCTTCAGGTGTTTTATTTAACTTATATTTCATGTGAATTGGACTCGTCGCAAGAAACACATGGATATGAGGGTTTTCAGCATGTTTAAGTGCTTCCCATGTCACATCAATATCTTTTTGCATCGCACGAGCTAATCCAGTCACAGTCGAATTTTTCACTGTTGTTGCGATACGTGATACAGCTTCGAAATCGCCAGGTGATGAAGCCGGGAATCCTGCTTCAATAATGGTGACACCTAGACGTTCTAGCTGCTTCGCAATTTCAAGTTTTTCTCCAGTATTTAAATTAATACCAGCTGACTGTTCTCCATCACGAAGGGTTGTATCAAAGATATCAATCTTCGTCATCTTATTTACCTACTACTTCAGCAGAAGCTTTTTGACCTACGAATGGCATCATTTCACGTAATTTAGCGCCAACTTGTTCGATTTGGTGATCTTTAACTGCTTGTTTTTTCGCAGTGTATTGTGGACGATTTGTTTCGTTTTCTTGAATCCATTCGCGAGCAAATGTACCGTTTTGGATGTCTGTTAATACATCTTTCATTGCTGCTTTTGATTCAGCTGTTACAACGCGTGGACCTGAAACGTATTCGCCCCACTCAGCTGTATCAGATACTGAATAGTTCATGTTTTCGATACCGCCTTCGTACATTAGGTCAACGATTAATTTTAATTCGTGGAAACATTCGAAGTAAGCGATTTCTGGTTGGTAACCTGCTTCTACTAATGTTTCAAAGCCCGCTTTTACTAGCTCAACTGCGCCACCGCAAAGTACCGCTTGTTCACCGAATAAATCTGTTTCTGTTTCTTCTTTGAACGTTGTTTCAAGAACGCCTGCACGAGCTGCGCCAATTCCTTTAGAGTAAGCAAGGGCTAAATCTTTTGCTTGGCCAGTGGCATCTTGATAGACAGCGATTAATCCTGGTACACCAGCGCCTGCTTGGTATGTACGACGAACTAAATGTCCTGGTCCTTTTGGTGCGATGAGGAATACGTCCACATCAGCAGGTGCTACGATTTGTTCGAAGTGGATGTTGAAACCGTGAGCGAATACTAAAGCGTTACCAGCTACTAAACCTGGTGCGATTTCCGCTTCGTATACTGCTTTTTGTGTTTCGTCTGGAAGAAGAACCATGATTACATCTGCTTCTTGTGCAGCTTCTGCTACTGATTTTACGTCTAAGCCATCATTTTTCGCGCGATCTGCAGAGTTCCCTGGACGGATACCGATGCGTACGTCAAAACCAGATTCTTTTAGGTTAAGTGCGTGTGCATGACCTTGTGAACCGTAACCGATTACTGCGATTTTTTTCCCTTCTAATACTTTCTCGTTGATGTCCTGATTGTAATACATTTGTGCCATAATGCTTTTCCCCCTAATGAATGTAAGTTTTTTTAGTATGTTAGTTTATTGTAAAAGCGATAGTTGTGTCTTCTGCTGAAGTTGCGAATCACGAACGAACGCTGTAACACCAGTACGTGTTAATTCTTTAATGCCATATGGCTTCACAAGCTCGATGAACGCATCGATTTTCTCTGGTGAGCCGACTACTTGATATGTTACGACATTTTTACCAATATCGATCACTTGCCCACGGAATGGGTCAACGATGGAGTTAATTTCACCGCGTAAATTCGGTGGCGCTACGACTTTGATTAATGCTAACTCGCGAATGACCGTTGATTTATCTGTGATGTCATTTACTTTAATCACATCGATTTGTTTCGACAATTGTTTAACGAGTTGTTCAATTTTACCTTCATCTTCTACATTAACGATGAATGTCATTTTTGAAATCCCCGGCTGTTCGGTATGGCCTACTGTGATGCTCTCAATATTAAATTGACGCTTCATCAATAGCCCGGTTACGCGGTTAAGTACCCCACTTTGATTAATTACTGTTACCGTAATGATACGTTTCATTCTTTTTCCACTCCAATCATCTCAGCTAGCCCTGCACCTGGTGCAACCATTGGTGTTACAAGCTCTAGTTGTTTTACGCGGCAGTCAACTAATACTGGACCGTCGTAATCTAAGGCCTCTTGTAGTTGCGCTTTCGCTGTTGCTGGATCATCGATGATAAAGCCCTTTACATCATATGCCTCTGCTAGCTTTAAGAAGTCTGGTTGTACCGGCATTAATGACGATGAGTAACGTTCATCGTAAAATGATTGTTGCCACTGTCTTACCATACCTAGACAGGCATTGTTTAGCATGATGACTTTTACTGGTAAATTAAATTCCTGTAATAACCCTAGCTCTTGTAGCGTCATTTGGAATCCTGCGTCGCCAACAACTGCGATAACTTGCTCATCAGGGAAGGCGAATTGCGCTCCGATGGCAGCTGGGAAACCGAATCCCATCGTACCAAGTCCACCGGATGTTACCCAGTGATGATCCTTTTTGAATGAGAAATACTGTGCGGCGAACATTTGATGTTGCCCAACATCCGTTGTCACAATTGCTTCCCCATTCGTTAACTCATTGACTGCTGCGAGTACTTGCTGTGGTAACAGTATGCCTTGTTCATCTTCCTCGTACCAATACGGATATTGTGTACGCCAGTCATTCAGTTGCGTTGTCCATTCAGAGAAATCCGCTGTATCAAAATCTTGTTTTAATAATGCTTTTAATGCTTCTTTCGCATCGGATACGATTGGTACATCTGTCGGTACATTTTTACCGATTTCTGCTGGGTCCACGTCGATGTGAATCACAGTAGCATTTGGTGCGAATTTTGATAAATTCCCTGTTAGACGGTCATCGAAGCGGGCACCGATATTTAGTAGGACATCGGCTTCTGAAATCCCCATATTCGATGCGTACGTACCATGCATCCCTGCCATACCGTAGAAGTTTGCATGATCATTATCGATTGTCCCCAAGCCTAATAATGTATTTACGACTGGGAAGTTATGACGCTCGATAAATTCATTGAATTCTTGTTTAGCATCGGCTGCGAGTACGCCAGCACCTGCAAGAATAATTGGTTTTTTTGCGGTTTTTAATAGCTCTACCGCTTTTTTGATTTGCAAGTAATTGGGACGTAATGTTGGTTGATAGCCTGGTAAGTTGATTGGCTCATCGACATACGCCTCGCTATCAAAGATGGCATTGGCAATATTTTTTGGGAAGTCAACGACAACTGGCCCTTTACGACCTGTATTGGCAATATGGAATGCCTCTTTAATAATGCGTGGTACATCTTGTACATCTTTAATTTGATAATTATGCTTTGTAATTGGCTGTGTGATTCCTACGATATCTGCTTCTTGAAATGCATCCGTTCCAACGACCGTTGTGGCTACTTGACCAGTGAATACTACTAATGGAAGGGAATCCATCATCGCATCCGTAATACCTGTAACTAGGTTTGTCGCTCCTGGCCCTGATGTAGCAATGACGACACCCGGTCTCCCTGTCACACGTGCGTAGCCCTCCGCTGCATGGATTGCGCCTTGCTCGTGGCGTGCTAAAATGTGTTTGATTGGGTTGCGGTATAATGCGTCATATAATGGTAAGACTGCACCACCTGGGTAACCGAAAATAATATCAACATCTTGATCTTTCAGTGCTTCAATAAATACTTCTGCACCTGTTTTCGGTTTTGTCTTCGTTTCTTGCTCTTGTGCCTGTGTTGGATGATTTGCTAGTTCAAGTTCTGCGCTCATTCGTATGGCTCCTCCCTATTCAGTTAATTATTCACGAAAAAAAGTTTTCTCATGCCACGCAAAAATACATTGCTCCTCTTTGCGTAGGGATGAAAAAACTTTCATGGTACCACCCTGCTTCGCTATAAAGTCACCTTTATAGCCTTATGAATAGACGAATCTATTCTTTTAATAACGAGTGCGAGCACCCGGAACGACCTAGTAGCATGAGGCGTTTAGTCATTCACTCCGAGGGGATGTCAGAAATAGCTGGCTACTGATTCACACCGGCCATCAGCTCTCTGGAAAGTCCATATCTATTTCCTTTTACCTCTTCAACGCTTTAAATATTGAATTTTTAGAATTTTTTAATTAAAACTTCATCGTACCGCCAGTTGATGCAGATGTTACTAAACTTGAGTAACGTGCTAACCAACCTTTTTTGATTTTTGGCTCAAATACTGGTAATGTTTCTGCGCGTTTTGCTAATTCCTCTTCCGCGACTTCAACATTAATCGTACGCGCTGGTAAATCAATTGTAATGATATCACCGTCATTGATTAGAGCGATTGGACCACCCTCTGCAGCTTCTGGTGAAATATGACCAATTGAAATCCCGCGAGATGCGCCGCTGAAGCGACCATCTGTAATTAATGCGACTTCCTTGCCTAGCCCACGCCCTTGAATAGCAGACGTTGGTGCAAGCATCTCTGGCATACCAGGGCCACCTTTAGGGCCTTCATAGCGAATGACAACAACATGTCCTGCTTGCACAGTACCATTATCAATCGCTTCTTGTGCCGCATCTTGTGAGTCAAAGCAAATCGCTTCACCGCGGAATGTTTGAATCGATGGATCAACTGCTCCGACTTTAATAACGCCGCCGTTTGGTGCGATATTACCGAATAAAATCGATAAGCCGCCAACCTTACTATATGGATTATCCTTTGTACGAATCACATCTGTATTTGTAATTTCATCGTTCGCGACATTTTCACGAATTGTTTTACCTGTAACGGTAATACGATCGGGATGAATCGCGCCTGGAATTTTTGTTAATTCATTAATGATTGCTGAGATACCACCTGACAAGTGAATATCATGCATCGAGTAATTCGATGCTGGCATGATTTTCGCTAAATACGGTACGCGCTCTGCTACTGTATTAATGTCATTGATGTCGTAATCAATTTCTGCCTCATGTGCGAGTGCTAATGTATGGAGCACCGTATTTGTTGAGCCACCCATTGCCATATCTAAGGCGAAAGCATCGTCAATCGCTTCTTTCGTCACGATATCGCGCGGCTTCACATCATTTTTAATCATATCAACTAAGTTACGTGCTGCTTGCTTAATCAACTCATGACGCTTATCGGATGTCGCAACAATTGTCGCATTCCCCGGTACGGTTAAACCGACCATTTCCATTAGTGAGTTCATTGAGTTCGCTGTGAACATCCCTGAGCAAGAACCACATGTTGGACAGGCATTTTGCTCGATATCAAGTAATTCTGATTCGCTCATGCGGCCACTTTTATAAGCACCGACACCTTCGAATACCGAAGTAAGGGATAATGGTTCGCCTTTTGATGAAACACCAGGCTCCATTGGGCCACCTGTTACAAAGATAGACGGAACATTTGTACGAACAGCCGCCATCAACATCCCTGGTGTGATTTTGTCACAGTTTGGAATGTAGAACACACCGTCAAACCAGTGTGCGTTAATGACTGTTTCTGCACTATCGGCGATTAACTCACGTGATGGTAATGAGTAGCGCATACCAATATGCCCCATCGCAATCCCATCATCTACACCGATTGTATTGAACTCAAATGGAATCCCACCTGCATCAATAATAGCTTGTTTTACTACTTTACCGAACTCCTGTAAATGGACATGTCCGGGAATAATATCAATATACGAATTACAAATTCCGATAAACGGTTTGTCTAAATCTTTTGTTTTAACACCAGCCGCATAAAGTAAGCTTCGGTGAGGTGCACGATCGACACCCTTTTTAATCATATCACTACGCATTCACGACACCTCTTCTATATCTAAGTAAGAAGCGTATCAGTTGCATCAACGTTACTTGACGGCTGCTACTTCTTATAAAATCTATAAACGTTTGACTGTACCTCGTTTCAAATACGTTTATTAAATTGTTGTTATCATAGTATGTATACTCTATGAAGTCAACAGTCTATTTAGAATTATCAGACAATTAAAAAAATTATTCTGTACATTAAAGCGTTTACAAACGCATAATTACGCTTTTCTGCTCATTTTTGAATTTTTCAAAAAAATTTTAAAAATTTTTCATGCAATATATCGCGTAGGTCATTTTTAGCTAAACGAGAATTTTTCTCATATATTCAGTCATAAAAACGCTGTTAGGGTCGCATTGCTGTTGGTGTGTTAGAAATATATCAATATCGCTATACTGCTTTTTAAGCTCACATCGCGTGTAACGATTCATCTTCCCAAAATGCGCGCGTCCTCCGTATTTTTGTAAAAGATGGTCCATATAGCGAAAATAGCGCTTATACGGCATCCCTTTATACATATGGAACGCAAAAAAAGCACTATCTTGCTGCTGTGTGGGACTTAAAATGCCCGCTTCGCCTTTTTGTGTGCGGCATTCAATCGGGAAATGCACATGAAAAAGCTCCCGCGACATCGTAAAATGAAGCTCTTCAAGAAATGCTTCGAAATAGTGTAATGGCATCGCATACTCACATTCTACAAACTTCACTTGTCTTGGCGAGGCGAATATGCGATAGCTAACATCCTGTCTTGCCCCAATCGGTACGGCCTTCGCCGAAATTTTACTCACGAGGCTAGTTGTTTGTGGCATGCGCTTACAAAGGGACGACATGCCTTGTAACACTTGATTTTCGATAAAATTGTCGAAAGGTTTTGTTGGCTGACGCTCTAACTGCTCATACGGAACTGCATTCATCACTTTTAATTGCATCTGCGACTGTCCTGGGAAGTAATACCATTCGGCGTGACGATTCGTTTCAATAATCGATTGAAACTGCGCTAGCGTATCCTGCACCGTTATACGTGATGATTCATAGGCTAAGCCATATACGGGCACAACTTTTATTGTAATCTGTACGACAATGCCAAATAAACCGAGCCCAATATGTAGCGACTGTGCTAACGGATCTTCACGCGTCACTTCTCGGTAATTTCCTTCGCCATCCACAAGCCCCCAGCGTGTCACCTGACTCGATAAAGAGCCAAGCGTAATCCCTGTACCATGTGTCCCTGTACTTGTGGCTCCAGCGAGGGATTGCATATCAATATCGCCCATATTCGCAAGTCCATAGCCATGCTCCTCTAAGAGCGGTCCGATTTCATATAAATGCGTGCCTGCCCAAAACGTCGCCTCCTGCTTCAGCTTATCTAGCTGAATAAGACCCCGCATACGTGTTAAGCTCACCCCTACGTCATCGGGTTTTGCGACACCGCTAAAGGAATGGCGAGCCCCCATTGCACGAATTGTTTGCTGCTTCTGTGTGACTTGCTTTATAAGTATACTTACTTCTTCAATAGAAGCAGGCTCATAAATCATTGCCTTCGGTGTTGTAAATGTCCCTGCCCAGTTTGACCATCTTTCTTCTATAGAAAACATTGTCCTTCCCCCCTATAGGTTGTCATCGGCCCAATATACGTATTATGACGATAGCCATGTAATACTTGGAAACGCTCGCATAGCTCGCCCGCTTTCGCATGGCGTAGCACGATGGAATCCCCAATGGCATATTTATTTTTCGGCATTGCTAACGGTGTTTGCACTTCCCCCGCCCCTTCTGTTGCATAAAAAGCTAACTCGTCATCAGCGAGCACGGGCATTTTATCACTGCCTGTCGCGCCACTTGCGATATAGCCGCCCCCATGCGCCACAATCGTTGTTTGTGACGGCCTCCTTGTTGCACGTATCGCATAGCCCGCTGCGACTTCAAACGGCATATCGTCATAATAATCAAAGAGTCCTGGCCGGTATAAACCGGAACCAATTGTTACCTCGCTCACTTCGGGACAGGTTGCGGTATACGCCATACTCCCCGTTCCACCACCATTTACAAAGCGCAGCGGTCCTTGTTTTTTTTCGATATAACGAACGACCTTTTGACGACGCTTTTGCACCTCTTTTTTAGCACGCTGCTGTAGGCGACGAATAACGGTGCCAGTCGCTTTATTCGCTGGACGATCACCTACACCAGCAATTTGTGCATCATAGCCCATCAAGCCGACAACATAAATATATGGACTGGGCAAAATGGCGTCGATAAAGCGCGCCGTATCCTTCGCATTCGTTAGTGCTGACCGTCGCGTTCCAAAATAAAGCGATGGATATTGCTGGGACACATTTAAATCCATACAAAGCGCAGCGGCAACATCTTCCTCCTCTGCTAGGCGCTTTAAAAAATCCACCTGTTCGACTGCATCGACCATAAACGTAATATCTTTCCCCTGATGAATCCAGCGCATTAACTGGCGCACACTCTTTTCCTCAAGCGTCGGATAGCCTAATAAAAAGTGATCAAATCCTTGTTCGCATAAATAAGCGGTTTCGGCTGCTGTAAATGTCATCCACCCTGCAAAACGCTGGTCGACAGCACGCTCAATATAGCGTAGAACATCTGTTGAGCGAATCGATTTTGTAGCGATGCGAATGTCTTTGTCACCGCTTCCTGCAATCATCGTACGAATATTCGCATCTAGCGCATCTAAATCAAGCCACGCATACGGATGCTCAAATGTTTGAAAAACTGCTGGCATTTTTTTCATTGTCTTCTCCTCCATAAAAAAATCCTCTCACTAATCAAAGCATAAAGATGCTCTTAGGAGAGGATGACTATTTGGTTGCACCACCTATTACACATTAACACCCGGAATCAGCGTTAAGTCTAATGCCAAATTTAACATGACGAATAAATGCAAGCCTGCTACTACAAATCCAATTGTGTTATATTTTTTATTTGACATTTCGTACATACGATTCTCCACCTTTCTCTTCATAACAATCATTTTTTGCTGTTTTATGATTATTATTTGTAAATATCATATACCTTGAAAATAAAAAACGCAAACATTTTTTGTCGAAATTGTGACATTTTTTCAAAGTAGACATTTTTCGATAACTTGCGTACAGTAAAGACAGGAGGCGATACAGATGAATAAAGCATTAATCATCATTGATTACACAAATGATTTCGTTGCAACGGACGGCGCATTAACATGTGGTGCGCCCGGGCAAGCGCTCGAATCTTATATTACAAAATTAACGACACAATTTATTAACGACGAGCAATACGTTGTGTTTGCATGTGATTTACATGAAAAAAATGACCCGTATCATCCAGAAACTGCATTGTTCCCACCACATAATATTCGAGATACGGACGGACGAAAACTTTACGGTGATTTGCAAGCGGTTTATGAAGCCTATGCGAACCGCAGTCATGTGAAATGGATGGATAAAACTCGTTATTCTTCATTCGCTGGTACTGATTTATTATTACGACTACGCGAGCGTGGTATTAATGAGTTACATTTAGTCGGTGTTTGTACCGATATTTGTGTACTACACACCGCTGTTGATGCGTATAACTTAGGTTTTACAATTATTATTCATGAACAAGGTGTCGCAAGCTTTAATCAAGCCGGCCATGACTGGGCACTGGCACACTTCACAGGCTCTTTAGGAGCTACGGTTATTTAAAAAAGACAGGAATCGCGCTTCTTACACGATTCCTGTCTTTTTACTGTGTGACAGCTTCTTTTTTAATTGTTAGCGCAAGTAATAAGGCGATAACCGCAAACACAAGCGTACCGACATAGACTGCCTGAATGCCAGTTGCGAACATATTAGCAGATGTAGCCGCAACCGTTGTAACGGTCACTACATTGAAAATGACGCCATAAATCGCCGCACCAAGTGATTGGCTAAACGTATTCGTAAATGAATTTAATCCTGTCGCTAAGCCAACATGCTCTTTTGAAACGGTTTTTTGAAGCGTAATAATTAGTAATGGCGCAATACAACCCATGCCTAAGCCCGTTAGTGCCGTTGCGCCAATAATAAAGATGGCAGATGTATGTGCCGTTAGCTGCGCCATCATTAGCGTACCGATAATTAAAAATACCGTACCACTGACAATAAAATATTTATTGGCTATTTTGCCAATAAAAACACCGATGCCCATCGCACCGAGTGTCCACATAATGGATAATGGTGTTAGCATCAAGCCTGCTACTGTCGCATTCTTACCTAGAACATTTTGCGCATAAAGTGGTACATATGCCGACATGCCGATGACGATGGCCATGGTGCAAAATGACAGTGCATTAATCGTCATTAGGCGACGATTTTTAAAGAGTTGTAACGGAATTAGCGGTTCACTTACACGCAGCTCTACTGCAATAAAAGCAGCTAGACAGATGAATACGATGCTATAGCAAACAATTTGCGTCGTCGTCCACCATTCCCCACTATTACTCCCCGTAATAATCGCGTACATTAAGCATAAAATGGCTACCGCGAATAAGACAGCACCCACATAATCAATTTTATGCTTCGTCACAACAAGCTGTTCCTCATAATAACGCGCAATAAAATAAATAGAACCAATTGCAAACGGTACATTTAATAAGAAAATATAATGCCATGATAAGCTATCAATTAAAAAGCCACCAATTAATGGACCAACAACACCTGCAACGCCCCATACCATACTAATATAGCTTTGGCCTCGTGCACGGGCTTTTTCTGTTTCAAATAATTCACTAACCATTGTCAGCGTAATCGGCAAAATTGAACCAGCGCCAACCCCTTGAATGGCACGGCATATAATGAGCATTACCATACTTTGTGATATTCCACATAACAAGGATCCTACCGCAAATAAGGTAATCCCAATTATAATCATTTTTTTACGACCGAATAAATCGGCCAATTTCCCAAATAAAATCGCTGCAATCGCCGATGTTAATAAATAAGCAGAATAAATCCAGCTAATTAATTCGACGCCATTTAGGTCAGCGGTGATGCTTGGAATTGCCGTTGCTACAATGGTCCCTTCAATTGCAGCAAGCGCAGTTGCCAATAAAATGGCAAGAAAAACATAGTTCAAACTCGACACCTCCTTCGTTATGGTACATTAATTTTGTATCTTTTTCCTTATTTTAACCAATTTATTATAAAAATATTTGTCATAGACCCATTTTTTAGGTATCATACAATTTGTTAACTCATATAATTATTTCGTTATAAAGGAGGCGTACTCAAGTATGTGGAAAGAATTTAAAGAGTTCGCGTTAAAAGGTAATGTATTAGATCTTGCAGTCGGTGTTATCATCGGGGCAGCATTCGGTAAAATCGTTACTTCTTTAGTAGAAAACATCATCATGCCAATCGTTACTTTATTAATTGGTAAAGTGGACGTTTCAGACTTAGCTTACAAAAGCATTAAATACGGTGCGTTTATCCAAAGTGTCATTGACTTCGTGATTATTGCATTTTCTATCTTCTTATTTATTAAAATTGTTATGTCGCTTGGAAATAAAATGCGTCGTCAAAATGAAGTTGTTGAAGAAGAAGCAGCAGCTGAAACACAAGAAGATGTGCTTAAAGATATTCGTGAATTATTACGTCAACAAAACGAACATAAATAAGTATGTAACAAGAGGCTTTGACATACGTGTAACAACCGCTCTTGTGAGCATAAGAAAAACCGGAATCGCGCTGTGGTGCGGCTCCGGTTTTTTGTTGTGAACGCTAAAGAAGGAAAATGACGTAATTTGTCCCAGTTTCTTTTTTATTTTGGCTGTATATGTGCTAAATCATTAAGGATTTCACTGACAGGCACTTGACCATAACCATCATAGGATTTTCGAACAAAGCCCTGTTGGTCAACTAAATAAAAATTTGTCGCATGCATCATCTGTTGGCTCCCTCCCTCAGGCTTCACAATCGCTTTAAAGGATGTTGCTGCTAAAGTAGTAATAGCTGCTTCATCATAGCCCGTTAAAAGATGCCATTTCGATTTATCCGCTACCGGAAACTGATTTATGTATTGTGTAATTACAGCTGGCGTATCACGCGTAGGATCAACGCTAAAGCCAACAAGCGCATAGTCGTCTATGGACGCCGCCTGCAATTCCTTTTGAAGCTTGACCATATTCATCGTCATCGGCGGGCATACGGTCGTACAATTTGTAAAAAAGAAGTACGCAATAAATGGTGTGCCCTGAAGTGATGCTAAGCTCGTGTTTGTTTGATGCTGATTCGTATAGTTGAAATCTGCCACCTTCCAGTGCATATCCCCTCGAAACGAACTGCACCCCGCTAGTACGAGCAGACACGCGACTAATCCCCATTTTCTCATATCATTCCCCCTTTAGTTAAGTATATAAAAAATACCTCCATAGCGCATTGGCACTTGGAGGTATAGAAGCGATTATTCTTTTGATACGTCATCCGGAATTGATTTTGTTGCCAATACTTTTTGGGTATCGTTATCGACGAAATCAACTTTACTCTTCGGCTCGTCCCAGCCTTCTAAAATTTGATACGTTGCAATTGAAATAGCGATAGCACCAAAGACAGTCGGATCTTTTTGCTTATCAAATTTATCGCCGTCAACAAAAATTTTCACATGTTCATACATATCATCGGTATCGACACCTTTAACCGATTCCATTGTTTTGCCTTCTGCTAATGCTGTTAGCGCACCGATAATGCCACTATTAATTTTTTCGCTTTGTTCTGCCATATTTTTTTCGCTCATTGTAAATTTCGTTTGTTCATCACTAACATCTGTATGTTCTACAGAAGCTGGATCAATTTCACTTGATAATCCTTCACGATTCAAGTAAACATTCGGAATGACAAAAACTTTATTCATTGTAGCATCTGATGATGTTTTTGACGTTGTTTCTGCTGCTGATTGCTCGGTTGTCTCTGCTTGTTTCGCTGCATCTTTTTCTTCTGTTGTCCCCGTCATATTGCTACTACACGCTGCTAATGACAGCGACAATACACCCGTTGCTACAAGTAAAAGCCCTTTTTTCATAATGTAATCACTCTTCCTTACTGTTTCTATAGTCTCACCTATTCTAGCATACTTACTGAAAAAAATAGCGTATTCTGACGAAACGAAAAAAACCTGTCACAAGTTGTGACAGGTTTCTCCACATTTACACTTCTTTTAATTGTTTTTCAAGTTTTTTAAATTGCACGAGCATCGCTAAACGCCACGGTAATAACATTGAAAAGGCCAATAAAAAGAAAATGCCGCCAAGCTCGCCTAAATGGAATGTACCGCCTAAATAAATCTTCGCTACGGTACGGAAAATTAAAAGGCCTACTAACACGAAAATAAATGCTTTCGATGGTTTTAAATAAATATCTTGGGCGACTATTTCAAATTTTGATGTTTTAATTAAAATCAATGAGCATAATACACCGATAATCACTGTGATGGCTAAATGCTCCCAAGATAATCTGAAATACGGGAAAATATACATTAACGCCCCTGTTGACATCGCAACAGGGGGAATCATTATTTTTTTAGCACTTGCTGGCTTTTTTGCTGATTTTGCACGCATCAGCATTGCACTCACACCCATAAAGACGACAAAAACGGTCGAGGCAATAACCCAAAACTGCGTTGGGAGTTCTTTTAAAAAGTCTAACACATTAATCTCTTCTTTCCATTTATACTTCTACGAGTCGTTTTAATGTTTCTACTAGGCGCTCTTGTGTAAAAGGCTTTGTCATAAAATCTTTGGCACCATTTTCAAGCGCGGTAATCACATTTTTCTGTTGGCCAACAGCTGTTATCATTAAGATTTTCGCCTCCGGAAACGCATCGCAAATTTCTTTTGTTGCTTCTAAGCCATTTTTTAGCGGCATCGTAATATCCATCGTCACGATGTCTGGTTGAAGCTCGCGATAAAGGTTCACCGCATCTTGCCCGTTATCTGCCTCACCTACGACGGTAAAATCTTCACCATCAATCATACGCTTAATCGTTTCTCGAATAAAAAATGTATCATCCACTATTAAAATACGTGTCATCATATCACCTCTACTTTATAAATTAAAATCCTGTAAAGTCGCCAAAAATCGGCGTGAATAATTGATTTAATTTACTCAATTGATCAAAGAAAATGAGTATACCAACTACAATCATAACATAGCCGCCTAATGTGACAACACGCTGCATATGATGTTTTAATAATTGAATTTTTGGCAAGAAAAATGCCATGACTAAAAATGGCACTGAAAATCCTAGCACATACAGCAACATATAGCTAACCGCGCTTGTTGGATTCGTGCTACCAAGCAGAAAAATACTCGCTAAAATCGGACCTGTACACGGTGTCCATCCTGCCGCAAAAACAAGACCGATTAATGCGGAGCCAACATAGCCTGTAGGACGATTTTTTAGTTGAAAGCGATGTTCTTTCATTAAAAGGGTTGGCTTAAAAACACCTGCTACAATAAGGCCAAAAATGACAATTAAAATGCCGCCAAGCTGCCGAATTAATTCGTCATATTGAATAAATAATACGCGAATAAACGATGTACTAAAGCCTAAGACGATAAAAATAAGTGAAAATCCAACAAGGAAGGCAATCGTATGTAGAAGTGCTTGCTTTCGTCGAAGGCCATCTGCGGTAAGTTGTGCAGTTGAAACACCTGTTATATAGGATAAAAAGGCGGGATAAAGCGGCAGCGTACAAGGTGATATAAAGCTGAGAAGTCCCGCCGCAAACGCAAAGAAATACGTTAAATCTGTCACATCAAAGCCTCCAATTTTTCTTTTAGTATAGCGCAAAATTATGTGCGAACTGTGAAGTCTATTTGAACGACTCAAGGCTACTTATTATGTTACGTGAAAGACAAAAAAAATACCATAAAAAAAGCGAACACCCCTCTGGATGTTCGCTTTTTCGGAGCATATGTATGTTCCGTTTATCGGATTGGCATCCCCTCTGTGATACGTTCTCCAATGTTCACTACTTGCGTAATGCTTTTGCTTTATCTAATTGAATTTTCACTTGATCAAAGCCTGTACCACCAAGAGAATGACGACGTTTTACCGCAGCTTCTGGTGCTAATACTTCGTAGACATCTTCTTCGATTAAGTTACTGCCTTCTTTCATATCCGCAAGTGTTAAGTCTAATAAGTAGATGCCGCGTTTAATACATGTGAAAACAAGTTTCCCTGTCACTTCATGTGCTTCACGGAACGGCATGCCTTTTGCAGCTAAATAATCTGCAAGTTCTGTCGCATTTGAGAAGTCATTGTGAACGGCTGTATGTAGCACGTTTTTGTTGACAGTCATCGTACGAACCATACCTTCGAAGATTTTTAGCGCGCCGACAATTGTGTGTAATGTGTCGAACATGCCTTCTTTATCTTCTTGCATATCTTTGTTGTACGCTAGTGGAATGCCTTTTAAAACTGTTAGTAAGCCCATTAGATTGCCGTACGTACGACCTGCTTTACCACGAATTAATTCCGCCATATCCGGGTTTTTCTTCTGTGGCATAATGCTTGAGCCGGTTGAGAAGGAATCATCTAAGTCGATAAATTTGAATTCATCTGTTGACCAAAGAATGATTTCTTCTGCAAAGCGTGATAAATGCGCCATCATTAACGCGCCATTTGATAGGAATTCAACGATGAAATCACGATCGCTTACCGCGTCAATTGAGTTTTGATATACCGTTGAGAAGCCTAATAATTTCGCACTTAATTCACGGTCAATTGGGAAAGTTGTCCCTGCTAATGCCCCTGCACCAAGTGGTGAGATGTCGATACGTTTCACAGATTCTGTAAAGCGTTGTTTGTCACGCTCTAACATCCAGAAGTAGGTCATTAAGTGATGTGCGAACGAAATAGGCTGCGCACGTTGTAAATGTGTATAGCCAGGCGCTAATGTTTCCACATTATCTTCTGCTTGCGCGATAATTGCATCTTGTAAGCTTTCGATTAATGCAATGACTTCAACAACACGTTTTTTAAGGAATAAGTGCATATCCGTTGCGACTTGGTCATTACGGCTACGTCCTGTGTGTAGTTTACCGCCAACAGGTCCTATTAAATCGGTTAACATTTTTTCAAGGTTTAAGTGGATATCTTCATTTTCCACTTTAAACTTTAATTCGTTATGGTCTGCTTTAATTTTTAATTGTTCTAGGCCGCCCTTGATTGCCTCTACTTCATCGGCTTTTAAAATACCACATTCACCAAGCATCGTTACGTGCGCAATACTGCCCTCAATATCTTCTGTAACGAGTTGCTGATCAAAGCCAATTGAAGCGCCAAATTCATCTACCCAAGCTTCGGCAGATTTTTGGAAGCGACCGCCCCATGCTTTTCCGCTCATTAGTTTGTACCTACTTTTTTACCGTTCACGATAGCATTTACTTTCGTTGGAAGGCCCCATAATTCAATGAAACCTACAGCTGAGTTGTGGTTGAACTCATCATCTTTTGTATATGTTGCTAATTTTTCATCATATAAAGAGTTTGGAGATTTACGTCCTTCAACGATTGCATGACCTTTGAATAGGCGTACACGTACCGTACCGTTTACATATTGTTGTGTGTTTTTGATGAATGCTTGGATTGATTCACGTAATGGAGAGAACCATAAGCCGTTATAAATAAGCTCTGTTAATTGTTTTTCAACAACTGGTTTGAAGTGAGCTAATTCTTTTACTAATGTTAAATCTTCTAATTCTTTGTGTGCGATTAATAATGTGTGTGCACCTGGAATTTCGTATACTTCACGAGATTTAATCCCTACAAGACGGTTTTCAATGTGGTCGATACGGCCCACACCATGTTTACCAGCAAGTTCATTTAATTTTAAGATCATGTCAGATAGTTTGTACTCAACGCCATCTAATTTTGTTGGTACACCAGCTACGAATTCGATTTCGATAACATCTGCTTCGTCTGGCGCATCTTCGATTTCAACTGTTAAGTCGTACGCATCTTTCGGTGGTTTTGCCCAAGGATCTTCTAAAATACCACATTCGTTTGCACGGCCCCATAAGTTTTGGTCGATTGAGAATGGAGAGTCTAAGTTGATTGGAATCGGAATATTACGTTCTTTCGCATATTCGATTTCTTCTTCACGGCTCCAGCCCCATTCACGAACAGGTGCTAATACTTCTAAATCTGGGTTTAATGCGTTGAAAGCAACTTCGAAACGAACTTGGTCATTCCCTTTACCTGTGCAACCATGTGCAACAGCAGTAGCACCAGTTTGTTCAGCGATTTCAACTAGTTTTTTAGCGATTAACGGACGAGATAGTGCCGATACTAGCGGATATTTTTGTTCATACCATGTGTGACCTTGTAGAGACATTAATGCGAAATCATCTGCGAATTCGTCTTTTGCGTCGATTACGAATGATTCAACAGCGCCAACTTTTAATGCTTTCTCTTTTACGTGTGCAAGATCTTTCCCTTCACCAACGTCTAAGCAACAAGCAACTACTTCGTATCCTTGTTCTTGTAACCATGTGATGGCTACAGATGTATCTAAACCGCCTGAATAGGCAAGTACTACTTTTTTGTTTGTGTTTGTCATAATGTATTCCTCCAAAGCTGTAATGTTTATTTGTATGTTTATGCGTTTTTTTTTAATATTTATGCACTAATAATAGCATGCTATTTTTATAAGTGCAAGTGTATTTTTATAAATTTTTTCGAAAAACATCATTTTATGTAAAAACTTCTTAAATAGTAAGTAAATCAATGATTTAAGCGAGAATTTTTGTTCATTTCTTTTTAGTATTTTTATTTTTATACATATAAAATGCATAAAAGTGATTTTTTATACAATTTTAATGCATAAAAAATCACTTTTAATCATTTCCTATTAAATAGTGGTTTGCCAATTTTTTCAACAAGCCCTGGTGATAACGCGTATAATTTGCTTGAGATCCCCATATACCATGGTAAATTCACTTCACGTTTTCGTGTTTTTATTGTATGAATTGTCGCCTTCGCAACCGCTTCTGGCGCTAATAATACATTTTTCATCACTTTTCGATATGCGTTTGTTGCATCTGCATGGTCTAAAAATGGTGTATCAATCGGTCCCGGATGGATAACTGATACTGCAATTTTTTGTGCTGCCAGCTCCATGCGAAGCGCATTCGTATAACCGATCAATGCATGTTTTGTCGCTGCATACATACTCGCTTTCGGCGTCGCGACCTTCCCTGCTTGCGAGCCCATAAAAATAAATTGGCCTCCTCGCGTCATATGCGGTAATAATTCGCGCACAAGAATCGCCGGTGTCGCGACATTTAATTGAATCATTTCATGAATGGCCGCATCTTCTAACGCCGCAGCATACTCAAAAGTGCCAATGCCAGCATTAATAATCGCCACATCAATGTTTGGGAGTTGATCAACGAGTTGCTGCAGGGACGCTCGATTCGTTAAATCTGCCGCAATCGTCTCGAGTCGCTGCTTTTTTAATTGCTGTAGCTTGACCTCATTACGCCCAGTCGCAATCACGCGATGCCCCTGCGCATGTAGCTGTATCGCTAATTCAAAGCCAACGCCTGAGGTCGCACCGGTCACTAATACCGTTTTATACTTGCTCATAGCGCGCTACTCCCTCCTCGTCTAGTGTTCGTACTACAAGACCTTGATCCTCCAAATAATCAAGCTGTCCTAATGTCGACGACAATGTTAAGCCGAGCTCTGCCTGCATTTTTGTTGGATAAAAGCGTTTTGTAATCTCAAAAACAGATAACGGAGCATCAATTAAAGCATAGGCACGCATGGCACGCTGATGCTGTTTTTCTAGTCGTGTTGCTACAAGCTCGGTGGCATTCGTAATTACATTGCCATGCCCTGAATAGACACGCTCAAAATCATAGGACGCTAATTTTTTTAATGAGTCATTGTATTGTAGCTGTGATTTCGGGCGTGGTCCGGTCATGCCCATTGGTACTTCAACGAGTGGATTTGAGGCGATAAAGTCAATTAATAAATCGCCACCAAAAGCATAGCGCGCTTTTTCATCGACAAACATTAAATGACTTTGCGCATGCCCAAGCGTTTCAACTGCCACGAGATTTGGATGCCCTGGTAATGTATCCCCGTCTTTTATTATAGTAGAAAGTGGTGTCGTCCCCATATAATCGACCTCACGAATCATCTTATCAACCCAGCGATCATACAATTGTGGTACGCCCTCTTCAGCTAGTTGTTCTTTATAAAATAGGCGCTGATAATCAAAAAATGCTTTATCGCGGCGTAGCCAGTAATCATTATAGGCATGACCAATCACATCCGCCTTCACAAATGCATCTGTCCAGCCAATATGGTCTGGATGATGATGCGTTAAAATGACCTGTTCAATATCTTCAAAGCGATAATTTTGCGCTTTCAGGCCTGCCTCTAGTGCCTCATAGGCCGGCGGAAATTTTGTCCCAACATCGATGATGGATAATGTATCCCCTTTTATTAAAAATGAATTTGCTGTCCCTACCCCAAATGGTGTCGGTGTTTCAATGCGAATAATTTCTTCCATAATCCAAGTCCCCCTTATGTCACTACATTCTTATCATACCCGTTTTTTAAAGGGACGTCATTTTCTGATTATTCCAAATTCAACCATTGACTTCTATTTATCATTATGCTTATAATCATCACATATACATTAAGGCCAAGACAAAGACTAGTACATTACATCACTTCTCTAAAGAGAGCATCGTGCTTGCTGCAATCGATGTGTGAAGTCGTAGTGGAACCTACTTTTGAGCCGCTATGCAAACATAGCCGTTTCCTTAGCGATAACAAGGAATGAGGTGCGCTAGTTCAACTAGCGAATCAAGGTGGTACCGCGAATACAACATATTCGTCCTTTCGGATGAGTATGTTTTTCTTTTTGCTTAAAATGAAGGAGGAGACAATATGAAAAATATTTTATTTATCGGTGCAGGGTCCATGGCAGAGGCAATTATCCATGGCTTAACAGCACAACAAGTGATCGATGCAGCGCATATTTTCGTTACGAATAAATCAAACGAAGCGAAATTAACTCAATTACATGAGGCATACGGTATTTCAGCAACGTACGAATTAGCTGACGCCTTACAGCAGGCCGATTTAGTCGTTCTTGCGATGAAACCAAAAGATGTCAAAGCGGCACTTGAAAAAATCGCGGCACATATTCCAGCACAGACGCCTGTACTATCAATCGTGGCGGGTTATGCGATGGCATCGATTGAAGCCATTTTAGGTGCACGTCCATTAGCGCGTATTATGCCGAATACATCGGCACAAATCGCATTAAGCACGACAGGTGTTGCGTACAATGCGGCCGTTAATGATGGAACAAAACAAGCGATTACGACGCTACTCCAATCGATTGGTACCGTCATTGAAGTAGAAGAAGATCAGCTTCATGCGGTGACAGCTATCTCAGGTAGTGGTCCAGCTTATTTTTACTATGTCGTTGAAGCGATGAAGGAAGCCGGCTTAACGTATGGCTTAGATGAACAAACGGTGAAACAGCTTGTCGTTGAAACGATGGCTGGTGCGTCAGAAATGTTAAAGCGTGTTGATGAGGAGCCTCAATTACTGCGTAAAAAAATTACGAGCCCAGGCGGTACAACCGAAGCGGGCGTCAAAGCACTTGAAAAATTCAATGTGAAAGAAGCCTTCACGACATGTATTGCTGATGCGGAAGCAAAATCACGTGAACTAGCAAATAGTTAATAGACTATATAAAGAAACTGAGACAAAACACGTCATTTTTCTTTTTTAGCGTTCGCAATGAAAAACCGGAACTGTGCTATGGCGCGGTTCCGGTTTTCTTATGCTCATAGGAGCGGTTGTTACACGTATGTCAAAGCCTCTTTTTTATTAAAAAAAGCACATTCACCGTCTTTCATACGCTGAATGTGCCTGAGTACTTTATATGTTCGACGTCAACAAGACGCTTTATTTTTTCTTTTTAATTGTTTTCATACGGAATGTAAACAATGCCAAAATCAGAAAAAAGATCATTAATCCAAAATAAATTTTGTCATAGTTCGTTTGTTCAATTGCTGTAGTCGTCGCTGCTAATGCTGGATTACTTGCAAATACAATAAACAGCATAGCACTCGTAGCAAGTGCTAGTATATATTTTTCCATATCATTTTTACTCCTCAAAACGACTCGTATATCGTTTTTTATTTAACACTGCTATTTATGATACGCATTTCAAATTCGCAAGTCAAGAACACACCTAGTCGATATGGAACTTCGTATGACTGTAGCCCTCACGTAATTTTTTCACTTCAAGGACTGCCGGTATCGCCTCTTTTAAGCCCGCAACATGTGAAATAACGCCAATCATACGACCGGATTTTTGTAACTCAACAAGCGTATCAATCGCCTTAGCTAGTGCCTCTTCATCTAATGTCCCAAAGCCTTCATCAATAAACATCGTATCAATTTCGACTTGGCCGCGGTAGCTTTGAATAATATCACTAATACCAAGTGCTAAGCAAAGCGCCGCATTGAATTTTTCGCCGCCTGACATCGTTTTCACATCACGTGTTTGACCTGTGTAAGCATCGTAAATGTCTAAGCCAAGCCCACTTTGCTTGCCATGAGATTCTAAGCGCTCACTACGCTGTAATAAAAATTGGCCATTTGATAAGGGCTGCAAGCGTTCATTCGCCGCTTCGATAATTTGCTCTAAATATTCGATTTGTAAATAACGTTCAAAAGAAATGCGCTGCTCATTATTGCCTCGCAGTAGGTCATACAGCGCAATAATATGTGTGGCACGTTGTTCAAGCGCCTCAATTTGCGCACGATTTTCATCGAGTTGCTGCATAAGTGCCTGTGTATTTTTCACATAGCTTTTTGTTTGCTGCCAGTTCGTGAACAATTGCTCTCCTTGCTGACGTGCCTGCTGTAGCTGTGCCTCTATCGTCGCCATATCATGCGGCTTCTTGCCCTCTAAATGCTGGCGTTTTTCACACGCCTGTGTTGTTGCATACAGTTGCTGTGCAAATTGCTCAAGCTTCATGCGCATCGACGGCATTTGCGTAATAAAATGCTTCATCTCCGTATAGTGCTGCCCGTTGTCAAAATGTTCGAGAACACGCTCTTTAAAATGCTCCTGTGCTTCTTGAAGATTATGCACAGCTTCATCGATTTGCGTCGTTAAATGCACATGGTCATTTTTTGTTAGTTGCAGCGTTTGGGTCGCCTGTTCAAGCTGCTGACGTACCGCTTCTACTCGCTGCTCAAGCTGTATTTTTTGATGTTCAACAGCCGTTAAATACTGTTGTAATTCCGCTTTCGTACCGTATTGCTCCGGCAGTTGCTGCTGTTGCTCTTCTAATAAGACGGTATTGGTCTGAAGTTGTTGCTCCGTTACAATCAACTGCTGCTGAAGCGTTTGCTGTTGCTGTTCAAATTGCTTTAATTGCTGTTCGAGCTGTTGGAGCGTTTGCTGTTGCTGTTCTGCTTTCGTTTGTGCCTGCATTAACTGTGCAACCTGCGCCTTTATGTGCTCATAGCGTGTTGTTGTATACGTACGTGTTGTATCGATTGCCAGTGCATCACATGCTGCTGTGGCTTCATTTAGTTGTAGCTGTGCAGACTGCCATGCACTTTCCGCACGATAATACATACGTTGCGTTGCTTCATACTGCACGCGTTGCTGTTCGAGTACTTGCTCATCTACAGCGTCACTCAGCTGTGCATGAGCGGGATGATCTGCTGAGCCACATACTGGACACGCTTCCCCTTCTACTAGTTGCTGTGCTAATGTATACGCTTGATTACGCAGTGATATTTGATGCATCGTTTCATAGGCGGTTTGTGCTTGCTGCTGTTCCTTTTTTGCTTCTTGTAGCGCTTTTGCAAGTGTTTGAAGCTGTGTTTTTCGCTGCGTGAATTGTGTATAGGCGTTGACCTTTTTTTCCTCATCAAACAGCTGTTGTTGTAACATCGGCAAGGCATGAACGGCTTCCATCGCCTGTGTATACTGTGCTTTTTGCGTTTCGAATGTTGCCATGACCTGTTGCTGCTCATGATGGTTTTTTTGCACTTGTTGTTGGTGTCTTTGAAGCTGTTGTTGTAACGTTTGTTGACGTGCCTTTGAATCATCGACACGTTCATACATTGCGATAAGTGGCTGCCATGTTCGTAGCTGTTGCTCGAGTACCGGTAGTTGTTTTTTATCCTCGGTTACCTGTTGCCATTGTAGCGTTATTTCTTCATGCTTCTTGATCGCATCTGCAAGCTTCTCTTGTAATGCTGGCAACCGATTTTCTAATTTCTTCTTATGCTGATTTAATGTATGGAACTGCTCATCATAGGGCGCAAGCTGCTGTGCCTTTTCCGCAAAGTCATATTGTTTTCGCATTGTGTCGATTGCGGGCTGTTGCTCGTTCAACTTCGTTAATTCTGTTTTTAGATTCTGATACGTTGTTAACTCTTCGTTGAATTGACGAGCTTTTGCACGCATTTCCTGTAGAGCATTTTGTTTATCCATGGCCTCTTCATATGCTTGTTGCTGCCCTGGTAATAGCGCTTCATAATGCTGCTGTTCTTCCGCTAATGCTTGCACTAAGCGCGCTGTTGTAAAATGTTCCTGTGCTAATAGCTGTTCAAGTGAGCTCGCTTCGCGCAGTGGCAACGCTTGGTGAATGGTACGTACCGTATGTTGCTGAAGTGCCTGCGCTTTATCTAATGCTTGCTGCGCATCATTGCGTTTGTCTTTTAAGCGATGCACCATATCGTCATATTTCATCGTTTTAAAGATTTTACGTAATATTTCTTCTTTATTTGCTGTTGTTGATGTTAAAAGCTTTTGGAATTCTCCTTGCGGCAGCATGACAATTTGTTTAAATTGCTCTTTCGTTAAGCCAAGCAGCTCACGAATTTTATCGCTTACTTCCGTGGCCTTTTGCTGGTCAACGAGTGGCACATCGCCTTGATCCGTTACCTCATAAAGCTCAACTTTCCCCGGTGTTTCCGATTTATTGCCAGCTTTTTTATACGGTAGCTGACGATAAACGCGGTATGTATGGCCCTTCATCGCAAATAATAGCTCAACAGAAGTCGCTACTTTATCGTCAGCAAAATGACTACGTAAGCCTTTCACTTCACTGCGGTCCTCACCACTAGCTGCACCGTAAAGCGCATAAAAAATACCATCAAAAATGGTCGTCTTCCCAGCACCTGTCGTCCCAGAAATAACGAATAATTTCCGGTCACCTAACGCACGAAAATCAATCGTTTCACAGTCCTTATACGGACCAAAAGCGGTCATTTTTAGTTCTAACGGTTGCATTCGTAATTGCCCCCTTCACGTTCATTTTGTAGTTGCTCGGCTAAGAGCTCATTAAATAATGATAACGTATCATCCGGTATATCCCCCGGTAGCATTTCGGCATAAAATGCTTTAAACAAAGCAACATCATCCATTTGACGGCGTGATGTCGTCTGCTGCTTATCGTTTACATGAACGATTGTTTGACGCTCGACATGCATCGCATTTTTATAAATGCCACGAATTTTTTCCATCGGTGATAAAATCGGTTGCTCATCTAATAGCGTCACGAAAACATAATCATCGCTCGGCTCGCTCGCTAAAATATCGGCCATATACGCTTTAATGCGGCGCATATCACGTAGGGGCTGTAGCTCTTTTTTCGTAATCGTTGCTTGCTTTGTTGACAGCTCTACGACTAAATAGCCTTTTTTATGATGTTCCTCAGAAATCGAGTACTTCAGCGGTGACCCCGCATAGCGAATCGTTTCCTTGCCAACGAAATGGGCGCCATGTAAATGACCAAATGCTGCATAATCAAAGGCGTCAAAAAGCGCGGCATCAATGCATTCAGAGCCACCAATTGCTAATGGACGTTCGCCTTCACTATCCTTCTCTTCCTCTACACCACCCTTTGTTACAAAGGCATGGCCAACAAAAACATGGCGTGCATCTGCCTTCATTTTTGGGGTAATCGATGCCATAATCGCCTCCATCGCCTGCTGGTGTGTGCGAATGCTATCGTCATTCAGGACATAACGTACTTCGGATGGGTCCATAAACGGAATTAACCAGAAATACACTTCGCCCTCGTCATCTTGTAAGCACACTGGCTCACTGTCTGGGGTCCACTTCCCGACCATGTATAAGCCACTTTGTGTCATTAGTGACGTCGCAAAATCAATGCGACTCGCACTATCATGATTCCCTGCAATCGCAAGTACTGGAATATCGCGCTCGATGACGATTTTTTGTAGCGTATCATCTAATAATTGAATGGCCTCCGTTGGTGGAATGGAACGGTCGTATAAATCGCCCGCAATAATAATGGCATCTGGCTTTTCTATATCCACATGCTCGATAAATTGATTTAAAATATGACGCTGATCTGCCGTCATATAGACCGATTGCACAAGTTTTCCTAAATGCCAATCGGCGGTATGTAAAATTTTCATGCGTCCATCCTCCTCGAATGTTTGTTCTGATTCATATTATAGCAACAAAAAAAAGATAGCACCATGAACGGCACTATCTTTTCGAATTAGTGACTAGCGGTATACATTAGCACGATGGCGATAATGACCGGCACAATGAAGGTCATTAAAAAGCGCCATACGCGGTAATAACCTATTGAAATACGGCTACCGCTGAAAAATTCTTGCTCGACTAAGTTTTTATCCACTTTATGGACGATGAAAATCGCAATTAATAAATTGCCAAGTGGTAGCATAATATTACTCACTAAATAATCGGTTGCATCAAATACCGTTTTACCGAAAATCGTCACATCGCTTAATGTAGACGTTGATAATGCGGCCGGAATCGCAGCGACGAGCACAATAACACCTAGTAAAATCGTAATCATGCGGCGTGCATTTGGGAATTTTGCCTCAAATGCAGCAACGATAATTTCGTATAAGCTAAATGATGATGTCAACGTTGCAAATAAGAACAGCAAGAGAAAGATTGCAAAGAACACTTCACCAAATGGTAAGTGACCAAAAACAGTTGCGAGGACGACGAATAATAACCCCGGTCCTTCTGTTGGTTCAAGTCCCGATGCGAAAACGGCTGGGAAGATAGCAAGACCTGCTAATAATGAGACAAAGATGTTCATTAAAACGACAGAACCTGCTGAATATGGTAAACTTTCATCCTTTTTCAAGTAGGAGCTATACGTCACCATACAAGAGAAGCCGACTGCGAGCGCAAAGAACGATTGCCCAAGCGCATACAACACACCTTCACCGGTAATTTTTGAAAAGTCGGGTTGCAGGAAGAATTGTACCCCTTCCATCGCCCCGTCTAATGTTAATGAGCGAATAACTAAAATGATAAAGAATAAAAATAATAATGGCATCATAAATTTATTTGATTTTTCAATACCATTTTGCACGCCTAATGCGACCACAATGACATTTAATAATGTAAATAATGCGACACCTAAAATTGTAATACTAGGACTTCCGACCGTTTGATTAAACATGTCACCTGCTGAAACACCTGGTACGATGGCTTTGCCAGCTAATGCCTTCACAGTGTAAATTAAAATCCATCCACCTACTACACTATAAAACGATAATAATAGGAAACAGCCGATAACGCCGAATTTCCCAATCCATGTCCATAATGATTTTGGGGCTAATTTTTTATACGCAGAAATTGCTTCTTTTTGCGTGCTGCGTCCAATAATAAATTCTGAAATTAGCATCGGTAAGCCAATTAGTAATGTGAACAGCACAAATAATAAGAAAAATGCGCCACCACCATTTTCACCGGTCACATATGGTAGCTTCCAAATCGCTCCGAGACCAATCGCGGCACCTGCTGATGCCAGAATAAAGCCAAGTTTTGTTGACCATTGACCTTTTTGTTGCATAAAAACTCCTCCAAACTCTGCTCTAGCCGGAATAATCCGGGTTCACCTTACTCTAGCAGGCTCTCCCACTAGCCAGATGAACAATCCTATTCTAACATTAAGGACACTAAAAAACAGAGATTTTAAGAATTTTAACGTACCGGGAATGTCATTAGGCTTGTGATCACATCGCCAACGAGCTTGCCCTCCTGTGTAATTTCGACTTCGCCGTAAAGCATCGTGCGCCCACGACGTTTTAAACGAGCCGTAAAAATAGCGGTACCTAAATGAATCGGACGATGGAAGGTCGTCACTAAATTCACACTCGTAAACGTATAACCTTCTTCCATTACAAGCGCTCCCGCATAGCCAATTGCGACATCCGCAACCGCAGCCGTAAATCCTCCAAGCGCAATACCTGCTCGGTTTAAATGTTGTTCCTCAATCGTCCATTCACAGACGACTTCATTCGTTGCCATATCCCCACCAATCACCTTTACCCCCAGTAAACGCTCGCTTTCTGGAATATCAATCTTCCCATCTATTACATCTTGAATTGTCACCATCAAAAATCCCCCTTTTTACTTTCTTAACATCATTATATGCTCGAAAAGACGCATTTGCACGCAAAATGAATAATCATTCATAGTTTTCATATGACGAATTGTAATATTAAGTGCACCACTCAAAATAAATAAAAAAAGACCCATTCAATATGAGCCTGTATAATTAAAGTTCCTACACCAAAATCAACAGGGG